>JAQUPB010000001.1 GCA_029004185.1 Bacteroidales bacterium
CCCGCAGGCGCTTCCGGATGTGGAACAAACTCATGCCTTGTTAATGTAACTTTCAAAGTTGATGTTAAAGGAAATATAAAGAATATAAATATTACAAAAGGACTAGGCATAAGTTTTGACAATGAAATTATGAGAGCTTTAAGGCTTACGTCAGGCAAATGGAAGCCCGGCATAAGCAAAGGAAAAAATGCCGAAATGGAATATTCAATAGTAATTGATTTCGGTAAAGCAAAAAAATAAGAATTGCCATAATGTTCGAAACCTCAAAGTTTTTCAAAACCTTTGAGGTTTTTTTATTAATGTAAAATACCTCAAAAGAACTGTCTATGCGGACTTTTCTTATGTCAATTGTTTCAGCATTCAAATTTCACCGATAACTTATTAATATCTGCCTTTCACATATTTCTTTTGCAAAGCCCCTTAAAGGGTGGTTATATTTATGTTTAAAAGGAAAATTATGAGATTTGTACTTTTTCATATTTTAATTTTAAGTACTTTTTTTCTGTTTGCAAAAACTGTTGATTTCAGCACAGCCGAAAAAATTGCAGTTAACTTTTGCATTAGCATAAACAAAGAAAATACTGAAATTGAAAAAGTATTTTTCATCGAAAAAAATTATGTTCCGCTGCTTTATATTTTTAATTTAAAACAAAACAAAGGATTTATAATCACTTCAGCGCAGGACAATATAACACCTGTGCTTGGTTATTCATTTGAAAGAGGATATTCTGAAACAAATCAGCCGCCTGCATTTAAAGAAATTCTTGAAGGATATAAAAGTCAGTCGTATTCAGCATATACGAATAAAATTAAAGCAAATGAAAAAGTGAAAAAAGAATGGCAGAAATATCTGACAATCGAAAAATGTAATTATGAAAAAGAAATTTCGTGCGTTAAGCCTTTGTTAAAAACAAAGTGGGATCAGGGTTGTTTTTACAACAAAATGTGTCCTGAAGATGAATATGGAATATGCGGACATTCACCGGCTGGTTGTGTTGCAGTTGCTATGGCTCAGATTTTGAAATACTATAATTATCCGAATAACGGGATAGGAAATAAAACATACTGGAGTAATAAATATGGTAAACTGACTGCCGATTTTCAGAATACAACATATTTATGGCAAAAAATGGATGATTCTCTGATTACTGAAAATGAATACATAGCTAATCTTATTTATCATTGTGGAGTTTCGGTTGAAATGGAATATTCTTCAAATCAGTCCGGGGCAGGCATCCCCAATGGTGCTTTCAAAAATTGTTTTAATTATTCCAATAATTATATTTTCAGAAGTAATTATTCCGATTCGGCCTGGAAAGGAATTTTGAAAATAAATTTGGACTCATTGCAGCCTGTATATTATAGAGGAAGCTCCAAGTCAGGAGGACATGCTTTTGTATGCGACGGATACCAGGGAGATTTTTTTCATTTCAACTGGGGGTGGAGCGGTTGTTTTAACGGGTTTTATTTAATTGACAGTTTGAATGTAAGTGGATATGAATTTAACAGCGGACAGTCTGCAATTATAAATATAAGACCACAAAAAGAATCACCATTCTGCAAAGAGACAAAAGTAATTGAAATACAGGAAGGATTTATTGAAGACGGAAGCGGTGAAAAAAATTATTACAATTATACCGACTGTTATTGGATTATAAACATGCAAAATTCTAAACAAACCTCTATGGTCTTTGATCGTTTTGATTTGGATTCCACAAACGATTATGTTGAAGTATTTGATGATATTACATCATCTGCTGTCTTACTCGGAAGATTTTACGGGAATACCATTCCTCCAGAAATAATTTCAAACACAGGGAAAATGTATATTCACTTTGTGACTGATTCGATAGGTTGCGGAAAAGGTTGGAGTGCATTTTTTTCCGGTATAAAAACACATGAAGGTGATGATACTTGCATTAATATACTTACTAAATCATATGATTATTTTGACAGCGGCATTTCAGAAAATACAGACAGGTATAATAGTAATACAGATTGTTATTGGCTGATAAAGCCCGAAAATGCAGTAAGCATTAAACTTTATTTTTTACTTTTTGATACCGAATATATGATAGATAATGTTGAAATTTATGATGGTCCTTCAACTTCATCGGCTTTAATCGGGAGATTTTCGGGACAAAAATTACCGGAAGAAATCGAATCGAGCGGAAATTCACTGCTTGTAAGGTTTTACTCAAATCCGCAGAATAATTATAAAGGATGGAAAATAGCATATGTGTCCGAAGGGGATTTATTTGTGAAAATATATCCAAGTTATAATTACGGTACTTTTAATGCTGAAACAAACATGAATAATGACGGAACACCATATATTATCAGTATTTATAATTCAACCGGTGAAATTGTATTTAAGGAAGTATTCGAATCGGAATTTATAAATCATTTTTTAAAAAGATTCACTTTGCCTCAGTTACCCGAAGGTTTGTATGTTTTCTCGATTCAGAATAATTCGTGCAAGTTATCTGAAAGGTTTGTCAGATTTCGCGATTAATACTATATTGAAATTTATTTTAAGGAGTTATTTAGCTGGAATATGCTTTTAAACCTCAGAGGTTTTAAAAACCTTTGGGGTTTTTTATTTTGGTAAATATTATTTAAAAGAGTCCACATTAAAAATTATTTCTTCCACAGATTTTCTTATTCCCGGCTGTTCATTTTTTCTGAAACTTTCACCCAATGAATTTATGTTTCCCATTTTGCCAAAAGCAACAGCAGCAATAATGTCGTATTCATCAGGAATTTTCAAATCCTTTCTGGCTTTTTCTGCATCAAAACCGCCCATTGCATGAGTTATTAATCCTCGTCGCTGTGCTTCAAGAGAAAGAAATCCCCATGCGGTACCTGCATCAAATTTATTCCATGAATTCCCCTTTTTATTTGCAGAAAAATATTTACATGATAAAATTAAAATCAATACAGGAGCTTTGTTTGCCCATAGTTGATTTTTTTCAGTTAAAACACTTCTCATTATTTTTAAATCTTCTTCTTCGTATGCAATAATAAATCTCCATGGTTGTTCATTAAAGCATGACGGGGCATAATGAGCTGCTTCAATAACGGCAATTAAATCTTCCTTATTTATTTTTTCTTCACTGAAAGCACGCGGAGACCATCGTTCTTTTATTTCTTTCAGTATCTCATGTTCAAATGTTCTGTTCATGAAAAATTAATTTCTAAAATATCTTTTTCTCAGAATATTTTCTCAAACACTTCAATCAGTTTATTTATTTCATTAATCGTATTATAATGAATCATGCTCACCCGTACAACGCCATTTTGTTCTGACAAACCGAGAAAATCAATCAGACGTTTTGCATAAAAATCACCAAAACGAATGCCGATTTTATATTTATCGACCTGCGATGTGAGTTCTTCACTGTTTTTATTATTTACGATAAAAGAAATTATACTTGCACGTATTGATTTATCTCCTTTGGTTTTTCCGATAATTCTGATTTTGTTTTTTGAGTTGAGATAATTAATAAGGTAGTTAGTAAGTGTTTCCTCGTATGTTGATATTAATTCATAGGCATATGATATTTTTTTTCTCAAATCCTTTTCATCACAACCGTGCATTAAAGATAATTCACTGAAGTAATCAGTAATGCCGAGTGAGCTGTATGCAAGTTCAAAGTTAACACCACCGGGTTGAAACTTTAAAGGCATATTTTCAGGTTGAGTCAGGAAGAAATGATTAAATCCCGGTAATTTATGCAGAATCTCCTTTTTACCATAAAACGCTGAATAATGTGGACCAAAGACTTTATAAAAACTGAAAACATAAAAATCCACATCCAGATCCTGTACGTCAGCTAACCTGTGAGGGGCAGCAGCCACTGCATCAACACAAATTAAAGCGTCATGAGCATGAACAAATTCTGCGAATTTCTTTATCGGATTTACCGAGCCTAAAATATTCGAAACATGAGTTACTGCAACAAGCCGGGTTTTTTCAGTCATTAATTTTTCAAGGTCTTCCAGATCCAAGTCAAAAGTATCGGGATTTAATTTCCAGACTTTTATTTTTATGCCGTATCTTTCCAGTTCCATCCATGCGCCGATATTTGCTTCATGGTCAACATTTGTAACTATAACTTCATCTCCCTGTTTAAAAGTCCGGCATAAGCATAATGCAAGTATTCGCAGCAACAATGTTGTTGAAGAACCCATAACAATTTCCGAATCATCGGAAGCATTGACGAAAGTTGCAATAGCCTTTCTGCTTTGATTCACTCTTTCAGTTGCAAGTGCTGATGGAGCGTAACTTCCTCCCACCTGTACATTTGTTGTTAAATAAAAATCATTAATGCGGTCTATTGCTTGCTTTGCAATTTGAGTTCCGCCTGCGTTATCAAGAAATATCCATTCATTTTCAAGTGAAGGAAATTGTTTTCGTACAAATTCTGTGTTTAAAGTTTGCATGATTATTTTTTAATAATTAATTTAAATCCCTTACCGTGAATGTTCATTAATTCAACTATATCGTCTTCTCTAAGATATTTGCGGAGTTTTGTAATGTAAACATCCATGCTTCGTGCGTTGAAATAACTGTCGTTTCCCCAAACCACATTGAGTGCGTAATTACGCTCAACAACCTGATTCATATTGTCGCAAAGAAGTTTCAGAAGTTCCGATTCTTTTGATGTCAGCTTCATTTGAATTTCCCCGGCTTTGAGTATTTGTGTATTATAATTGAAATTAAATTTTCCGATATCATAAATATTTTTTGAAACCACCTTTTCTTCAAACGGAAAACTTCGTTTTAAAACTGCCTGTATTCTGAGTAAAAGTTCTTCCATGCTGAATGGCTTGGTAATATAGTCATCTGCGCCAATATGAAATCCTTCAATTGCATCCTGCTTCATTGATTTTGCCGTAAGAAAAATTATCGGAATTCTTTTATCGGTTCTTCTTATTTCTTTTGCAAGCGTGAAGCCGTCTTTAATTGGCATCATAATATCCAGAAGACATAAATCAAAAGGTTCTTTTTTGTATTTAACAAATGCTTCATCGCCATTGACGCAAAGCGTAGTTTTGAATCCTTTTGCATCAAGGTATTCCTTAAGCAAATTGCCGAGATTTGTGTCGTCTTCTGCCAATAATATTTTATGATTATTTTCTTTCATTGGTATTATTTTTATTATCATTTATAGTTATTATGAATTTGCTTCCTTTATTTAATTCGCTTTCTACTTCAATTTTGCCGTTATGTTTTTCTACGATTGCTTTTACATAATTAAGTCCCAGTCCATATCCTTTTACATCATGAATATTTCCCGTGGAAACTCTGTAAAGTTTGTCAAAAATCTTTCTCTGCGATGATTTCCCTATTCCTATTCCGTTGTCTTCAAAAGTAATTTCTATTCCGTTTTCAATATCTTTCGTTGTAATAAAAATCAACGGTTTTTCCAGAGAATATTTGTTTGCATTATCAAGTAAATTATACACCATGTTGGTCATATGAATTTTATCGGCAAAGATAATATTCCTCTTGGCTTCCAAATTAGTGATTACTCTTCCCTGTTTCTTTTCAATCTGAATGCTTATGTTGCGGATGACTTCATTTATAATTTTATGAACGTCGATATTCTGAAAATCGAATTTCAAATTTCCTTTTTCGAGTAAAGATGTCTGCATTATATTCTCGGTAAGCACACCAAGCCGTTTGTTTTCTTCTTCGATAAGCCGCAGGAATTTTTGGGTATTTGAAGTTGATTTTTCGAAATCGGTATCGGATAACGCTTCGCAGGCAAGTGAAATTGTAGATATCGGGGTTTTAAGTTCATGTGTTATGTTGTTTATGAAGTCATTTTTTATTTCCGTGATTTTTCTTTGTCTTATGATGAATAAAATTGTAAATAAAAATCCCAGTACAATTATAGAAACAAATAATCCCGATGTCAACAGTACAATCCACATGGTTTTCAGAATGTATTGTGTTTGGCTGGGAAAATAAACCATCAAAAATTCCTGATTTGAGAAAATATCTTTCGGATAAAGTTTTACTTTATAGTTGGATTGCAAAAGTTCATTTTTATATCTGGCGGTTTTCTGTATTGTAAACTCACTATCGTTTTTTATGTTTTGAACTCCGAATTCAAAATTAGCTTCAATGCCTTTTTTCTGGAGTTCGGTTCTTATAACGGAATCAACAAGTTCTCTTGAAATGACAGCTTCAACTTTTTTAAAAATGTTGTCAACCATCAGATCTCTTATAACGCTGTTCAGGAATTTTGTTCGCCTTTTAATCAGTTTATTCATTTCATTTTTTTCATCACTCATTTTCTGAACAGGCGCTTTCTGGTTTACTTTTATGATTCTTTCTTTATCGGTTAATTTATGAATTGTAGAATCGGAAAATTCAATTTTCCTGGTGGTATTAAAACTGAATCTTTGTGGATTTCCTGCCTGATAGAACAATGTTTCCGCTTCGTTCACAAGGGTGTTATTTAACGAATCGCTGTCTAATAATTTATTCTGAAGAGCATTCTTTGTGATGATTTTTTTTAATTGCTTCGTTACTTCTTTTTTTTCTATTATGTCGGCAACATTGTTCAAACTTTCAATTACACTTTTATCGAATGATTGTCCTTTTACTTTTATTGCAATGTTTATCCAATAAAACTGAATACCAATAAGACCGATGAGACTCGCCGACATTAAAATAATCAATATTCTTATTAAGGTTCTGTTCATTCGAAATTAAATTTTGGTTTTTACTTTGTCCGTAAGCTCTTTTATATAACTGTCGGTTATCGGATATCCCAGTTCTTTAGCTCTCCTTGCATCTTCCAGAGCTTCTTTATATTTTCCGAGAATTTTATAAATAACAGAACGGTTATAAATTGCATTATAGTAATTTGGTTTTAGCTCAATTGCTTTGTTATTGTCATTCAACGCTTCCTTATAATTTTTCAGGTTGAAATACGCAACTCCCCTGAAAAAATAAGTATTTGTATCATTTGGTAATTGCGAAATGCAATAACTGTAATCATCAATTGCTTTTTTATATTCACCGAGCGAAAGATATGTAAATGCCCTGTTTTGGTACAATTTCACGGCATTAGGAATAAATTTAATTGCTATGTTATAATCTTCCAATGCTTTTTTGTATTCTTTCATCATCGAGTAGGTAATGGCTCTGTTGAGGTATGCATCGGAATTATTTTTGTCGAGTTGTATTGACCTTGAATAATCGGCAAGCGACTTATCCCATTTTGCCTGAAGTCCGAAAATATTTCCCCTGTTGCTGAAAACTTTTGCATCTTTTGATTTCATAGAGTCAAGGGCATTATAATCAACAAGAGCTTCTGCATACATTCCTTTTTGTGCATAATAATTGCCTCTGTTTTTATGGGCGACTTCAATAAACCAGTATTTGTTAAGAACGTCTGTCCACAGGGTATCTGTATTTTTCCAGATTTTTGCGCGCTGATTTGTGAGGTATGAAAAAATACAAGCCGAACCCAAAATCAAAATAATAAAAACATATTTTAAATTGCGAAACAACGGAATGGGATTATTATGAAACCAGCTGTAGCCCATTCCAATCATAAAGAGCAATCCTATATATGGCAAATATGCATATCTGTCGGCTGTAATTGCAGCACCAACAGAAACAAACTGAAGCACGAGCGCAATTGTAATTAAATAAAATAAAAATCCGAAAGCAATAATTCTTGTACGCTTCAGCGATAAAAAAACAAGAACAATCAAAACAGGTAACGCTCCGAGAGAGATATTATAAATCAAGGGTAATCCTCCATTTACAATTGTAGGATAAGGATAAAAAGCGGAAAGGTTAACCGGAATAAAGAGTTTATATATGTATGCGAAAAATCCGTATGAGGCAAATTCAAATCTCTGCAATAAAGTGAAAACCCCGAACTTTGCAATTGCATCGGTTTTTTGTGCTTCTACCGCAATAAATCCCATTATTCCCGAAAAAAGAAGGAAAGGAATTTTTTCAAGAATCAGTTTTAATGTAAGTTTTCTCTGGTAATAATAATCGAGCAGTAACATAACAACAGGCAGTGTTACGGCAACGGCTTTTGCAAGCACCGATAAAGCGAAGAAAATAAATACAAGAATAAGTTTTAGTATTTTTCTTTCGTCGGATTTCAGATATTTTATGTAAGTAATTAATGCGAGAAGATAAAACATTGTATATAAAACATCTTTCCGTTCGGCAATCCATGTAACCGATTCGACATGCATAGGGTGAATACCGAAAAACAACGACACAATAAAAGCGACTTCAATTTTTTTATTGCTTAACAAAAAGATGAACCAGAATACAAGTAATGTATTTATCAAATGCAGAATTACATTTGTTGCGTGAAATACTTCGGGTTTGAAAACATAATCGCAAAGCTTATATTCCATTGCAAAGCTTAGCATTGTCAAAGGGTGGTAATTGCACGAAATGAAAGAAGTGAAGATGTTGTTGAAGTTCTTTTGCATGTTCAGGAAAATGGGATTCTCCAACAGGTAAGTAGGGTCATCCCAGTTTGTGAAATCATTTTTCAGCGAAGGGTAAAAAGAGAAAAAAGTTGCCAGAACAACAACAGCAAGCGGAAGAATGAATTTATTAAAACCCGTTGCATTTCGTTTGGGTTTTATTTGCTGTTTGCTGGCTTTATTGTCTTTGAATTTTATATTTTTCTGAAACTTCTTCTTATTAGACATCTTTTCAAAATTATAAAAAAGTTTCTATAACAAATATTGTTTGTAAAAAATTTGCCACAGATTCACAGATTAAAATTACTCTTTTTGTAATCTGTGAATCTGTGGCTTTTAATTTTCCCTTAATTAATGTTACTGGGAATATAAAAAACAATGCAATTTAATATATTTTTTCGTAAGTAATCAATGATAGAAAAAGTTTGTTGTTTGTAGTTTGTTGTTTGTAGTTGAATCGAGGTTATTTCCTTGTGTCTTATCTTTATTGTCATTTAAAATTAAGCAGTTATTTTTTTAACAACAAACTACAAACCACGAACTACAAACCTGTTTATAAAAAGGCAGGAAACAAACTTATTAAAAATATTTATCTATAAATTACTTTTTCCTCACAATCATAAGTCCGTCGCGGAAAGGTAATAACAAATGTTCTACACTTGTATCATTTTTTACTTTATTGTTGAAATTAATAACACCGATTGTTTCGGTATCGTTGGGATTTGGCTCTTCAAGAACTTTTCCGTCCCAGAGGGCATTGTCGGCAATAATGTATCCTCCCGGATTTAATTTGTCAATTACCATATCGAAATAAATGCAGTTATTTTCTTTGTCGGCATCAATAAAAACCAGGTCGAACATTTCATTTATGGTAGGAATAACATCAGCGGCATTGCCGATAATATATTTTATTTTTTTTTCAAGATTTGCTTCTTTGAAATAAGGACGCACAAAGTCTTCGAGTTCTTTGTTTTTATCAATTGTATAAATAATTCCATCGTCAGTTAATCCCTGTGCAAGGCATATTGCCGAATATCCCGTGTATGTTCCTATTTCAAGAATGCGTTTTGGCTTCAGCATTTTGCTGAAAGTTTCGAGCAGTTTGCCCTGCAGATGCCCCGAAAGCATTCTTGCACGTAGGATTTTTGCATTAGTTTCCCTGTTGAGTTTTTTCAAAACATCTGTTTCGGGCGTGGTGTATGCTTCGGCGTATTCTTTTAGTTTTTCGGTGATTTCCATGGGGATGATTTTACAGGCAAAGGTAAAAAAAGTTTAGACGCAGATTAACGCAGAAAAATTATGATTAATTATCTGCGTTTTTTCATAATTTTCATAACAAATCAGCGTCTAACCCTTTATACACCCCTTTCGATTTTAAGGTTTATAGAAGCAATTCTCTCGTTTATCTATAAATCCCTCGATATTCCTGTTTTTGAGCCCCCTTTTATACGAATTCTCACGAAAGTGATACGAATTCTAAAAATACCCCAGCGAATTCTAAAAAGCACTTGACACGAGTATTTTTTCGTTTTATGTTTGTCGCCGAAATATTCAGACGCAGATAAATTATGAATAACAATGAAAACACACAGATTCTTAAAAATCATAAATAATAATATAATTTCATAATTAATCAGCGTCCAAAAAAAATATGATAAACAATAATTTTAAACATAGCGACATTACCGAAAAGATATTACGCGCATTCTTTAATGTTTATAACAGCTTAGGTTATGGATTTCTTGAAAAGGTTTATGAAAATGCAATGTTGATCGAATTAATAAAATTAAATCTTAATGCAGTGAAGCAAAGTCCTGCAAAAATATATTATGATGATGTTCTGGTTGGCGATTATTTTGCCGACATTGTTGTAGAAAATAAAGTTATTCTTGAACTAAAAGCCATTGAAAACCTTTGTCCTGAGCATGAAGTGCAGTTGGTAAATTACCTGAAAGCAACAGAAATTGAAGTTGGTTTATTGCTTAACTTCGGTAAAAAGCCGCAGTACAAAAGAAGAGTATTGACAAAAGAATATAGAAATAAAAAAGTAGACGCGGATTTAATATAAAAAATATGAAAAAACGCAGAAAAGAAATCAGTGTAAATCTGCGTCTAATAAATAAAAAAAAACAAGAACAATTAATTATATATGAATATACAACAAAAAGTTTATAATTGCTTATACTTTAATATTTAATAAATGGTTTTTTACAATGTTCACAAATGCACAAATTAAAAAGCCCCCTCACAAGTGGCTAAAAAAATAAATGAAGCAATACCAAATAATTTAATAACCAAAAGAAAGGAGGCATAACAAAAGTACAGAGAAATTAAATAAATTCCAAACTAAAGATTTTATATTTAAAGTTTGGACGCATAGGGGAAAACTACCGGCGGAAGGGGAGTTTTGAAAAAAAGTAAATTGTTTTATAAAATTTAAAATTTAATAAAAATGAAAAAGTTAGAATCAATTAAAAATGCTAAATTTGAAGCATTAAACAAAAATCAAATGGGTAAATTAAATGGTGGTGGAAAAGCAGCCGGAGACATTAATTTCTCTGGTCCAGGTACAGTAACTATAGGTAGCAACACTTATAAATATTCTGGTGACCAGTCAACACCTGGCGGAGGTACACAGTATTCAGATGCAAAACTTGTCTAATAATTGTATTATAAAAGGCTGTCTTTATTTATAAGACAGCCTTTTACTTTATGTAAAGTATAACTATTAAAATAAAAATAAATGAAAAGATTACTATTTGCATATATAATAGTTAATTTATTTGTAATCGCAATATTTTCGCAAAATTCAGATTACACAAAGGTTTATTACCCATTTACAAACAAAGCTGAATTGAATATAATTGAAAATAATTACAAAAAAGCTTTAAGGAAATATAAAAAAGCATTTGATAATGCTCCACATGCCTTTGCCAGAGATTTGTATAATGCAACGCTTTGTGCAATAAGAGTAAATAAACTCGATTTTGCCTATAAATGCATGGATAGTTTAATTAGTAAAGGCTTAAATATTGATTTTTTTGAAATTAATAATGAATTTGATACATTAAAGAAAGATTATAGATGGGAAAAATTTAAGTCGGATTATCCTATATATAAAAAAATAGCTGATAAAAGAATTAACAAACAATTATCAATAATGTTCAGGAAAATGGAAGATGACGACCAAAAATTCAGATATGATTACGAAACATTTGGTGATACAATAAAAAAAATTGATTCAATGAATATGAAAATATTTTTAGATATAATTGATAAATACGATTTTCCATGTGAGGAAATTATAGGAATAAATTCATCACTGGGAAAATATAATGAAAGTTTTTATATTGTTTTACATCATAATTGTCAGAAATTTTCATTACCAGGAAATGAAAAATTATTTAATCTTAAAAATATACTGATAAAAGCAATTAAAGATGGAAAGTATGATAAATATACTGCGGCATATTTGCTCATTTTACAAAATGACTCAACAATTAAAATAGGAGATGTAGGGATAACTCAAATTATTAATAAAGCGATACCTGATTCTGAAAATAAATATTACATACAAAAATATTTATCCAAAAAACAAAAAAAAGAATATGATGTTTATCGAGCAGGTATAGGTTTAGAAACCTTAAATGATTTCTATAAAAAATTAATATTTTTTCATATAAATAAAAATCATAGTCCTTTTAAATTTTATGTTAAATACGACAAGTGGGTATTTAATAATGAATTATACAGTAAATTCATAAAATCATTTGTAGAATTAAAATTACAATAATAAATGCTTTTAATATTTAGCGAAGAAACAGATAGAACAACAGATTATGTTTGCTCATGGTTAAATTATTTGAAAACATCTTATGTTAGGATTAATAATAAAATAAATGCTAATATAATTGATGAAATTGAAATAAGTAATAATACTATAAATATAAATCTCAGCCGAAAACAAAATAAATACAAATTTGAAGATATTGATATTGTCTGGTTCAGGCGAGGATATTTAACTTTTTCTGTTGAAAATTTGAAAGAACTAAATATTTCCGAAAATGCAAGAGAAGAAATAAATAGACATATAATTGAACAAAATACAACACTTGGGATTTTTTTTTATGAAAATACAAAATATAAAAAAACCATAAATGACCCAAGAATATATAATGCCAATAAATTAATAACATTACAAACTGCAATTGATATCGGACTAAAAGTTCCCGCAACAATAATTACAAAAAATAAAAACAGCATCCTTAACTTCAAGAGGAAATACAAAAATATTATAACAAAGCATATTCAGGATATTATTAATATGATACTTGAAGATGGTAAAAACATTTTTGTGTTAACCAATAAAGTTTATAAAAAAGAAATAACAGAAGAAACTTATTATTATTCATTATTTCAAGAAGAAATTAAAAAGAAATATGAATTAAGAATATTTTATTTTCTTGGTAAGTTTTACAGTGCGGCAATATTTTCGCAATTAAGTGAAGTTTCAAAAATTGATTTCAGAGATAATAATCTAAATAGAGAAAAACCAAGTAGAATAGCACCGTTTAACCTACCTAAAGAAATAAAAATAAAACTTGATAATTTGATGAAAAAATCAAGTTTAGAAAGCGGCTCAATAGATATGATTGTTACGCCGGAAAATGAATATGTTTTTTTGGAAGTTAATCCTGTTGGACAACTTGATTTTGTTAGCAAACCATGCAATTATTATATTGAAAAAGACATTGCAAAATATTTTAGAGATGGAAAAATCTGAAAAAAAATATTTAATACCAATTGATAAAAGAAAATACTTTCCTTTTAATTATCAATATCTGGTAAAACCAAATGATTCATCAATTGATAAGATGTCAGTATATAAAGATTCTAAAATAGAAAAAATACAAAACGATAATGCAGAGGTAATACCATTTTACAAATCAATATCAAGATTTTAAATGAATACAGATAAAAAATATTTTCGTTTATTTGCCACATGTATTCCCGTGAAAGGATACGAACGTTCTGCTATTTGCGATATTCATAGATGTAATGTTGAGTTTATTCCCAATTCACTTTATGAAATTATTACAAATAATGAAAACAAAACTTATAGCGAATTGATTGAAATATTTGGAGCAGAACAAAAACAAGTGATTGATGAATATTTTGAATTTTTGCTCGAAAAAGAATTCGGATATTTCTTTAATAAAGACGAATTGGAGCTTTTTCCTAAACTTAATCTGCAATGGGATTTTTATTCTGATGTGAGCAATGCAATAATTGATTTAAAAGAATATTCGAATTATGATATAAAAGAAGCAATTAAACAACTTGATGATATTGATTGTTTCCATTTGCAAATAAGATTTTTTTTAAAAACACAAAAAGAAAAAATAATTGAATTACTTGAATTGATTAATGAAACGTCAATACGTTCAGTTCAAGTCATGTTGTCTTTCAATACTTTAAATAATACAGATGAATACATACAGCTTTGTAAAGATTACTTAAAAATAAGTAAAATCGAATGTTATAATAGCAGGAAGAGTGAAATAATAGATGTGTTCGGAAACCTTTCGCAAGTTTTATTAAACGGAAAAAAAATAAAAGATGAAACTACTTGTGGTATGGTAGATGTTGGGTATTTTTCACCAAACACACCACATTTTACCGAATCCCAACATCACAATACTTGCCTGAACCGAAAAATTAGTATTGATGCAAATGGTAAAATTAAAAACTGTCCTTCGATGCAAAAGAGTTTTGGAAATATTAAAAATACAACATTAAAAGAGGCATTGGGAAAACCTGGTTTTAAAGATTTGTGGAGCATAAGAAAAGATGATATTGATGTTTGCAAAGATTGTGAATTTCGTTATATATGCACTGACTGCAGAGCATACTTAAAAGACCCAAGCAATATTTATTCACAACCGGCAAAATGTCTGTATAATCCTTATATTGCCAAATGGGAAGGTGAAGAAGGTTATATAAAAGTTGAGGACTGGCGGAAACAAAACCCTGATTGGGAAAAGGGATTAAAAAGGGAACCATTAGTAAAAAAAATTCAATTAGTGCAATGAAAAATTTCCCCTTCTATACCCAACTCGATTCAATGGACTGCGGTCCCTCATGTTTACGCATGATTGCGAAGCATTACGGAAAGACATATACATTGCAGAATTTGCGTGATAAAAGTTTTATTACACGTGAAGGAGTGTCGTTACTTGGTATTAGCGATGCAGCTGAAGCAATTGGCTTTCGCACAATGGGAGTGAAAATAAGTTTTGAAAAACTTGCAAAAGAAGCTCCACTGCCTTGCATTGTACATTGGAATCAGAATCATTTTGTGGTGGTATATAAAATACATAAAAACAATGTTTATGTAGCCGATCCCGGACATGGGTTGGTAAAATATACAACCGAAGAATTTAAGAAATGCTGGCTCAGCACAAAAGCCGAAGGCGAAGAAAAGGGAATTGCATTGCTTTTAGAGCCGACACCCGACTTTTATAAAATCGAAGATGAGAAAAAAAACAAATCAAGTTTTGGATATTTATTTTCTTATTTAACACCTTATAAAAAATTTATAGTACAGTTAATACTTGGGTTGCTGCTTGGCAGCATGCTGCAGCTTGTATTTCCTTTCCTTACCCAATCGGTAGTTGATGTAGGTATAAGTAACCAGAACATAAATTTTATTTATCTGGTTCTTATTGCACAATTAATGTTGTTCTTCAGTCGGGCTACAGTTGATTTTATCCGCGGCTGGATATTACTGCACCTTGGCACGCGAATAAACATCTCGCTTATTTCCGACTTCCTGATGAAATTAATGAAACTGCCAATCGGCTTTTTCGATACAAAAATGATTGGCGATTTAATGCAGCGCATTTCAGATAATCACCGAATAGAAACATTTCTTACTTCATCATCACTGAGTATTTTATTTTCAATGATGAATTTAATCATATTCAGCATCGTACTTGCAATTTATAGTTTGAAGATATTTATAATATTTCTTGCAGGTAGTATTCTATACACGCTTTGGATATGGATTTTCCTGAAAAAACGCCGCGAACTTGATTTTAAACGTTTTGCTCAAATGTCGGACAATCAAAGCAACTTATTCCAATTGATTACCGGCATGCAGGAAATAAAACTTAATAATTGCGAAAAGCAAAAGCGATGGGAATGGGAACGGATACAATCAAAATTATTCAAAGTAAGCATAAAGAGTTTGGCATTATCGCAATATCAGCAAGCCGGTTCGGTAGTAATTAATGAAACAAAAAATATAATCATTTCCATAATAGCGGCAAAAGCGGTGATAGACGGCAATATTACACTCGGTATGATGCTTGCCGTTCAGTATATAATCGGGCAGTTGAACAGCCCTATTGAACAGATGATAAATTTTATACAGGCAGCACAGGATGCAAAAATAAGCTTGGAACGATTAGGCGAAATTCACAACAAGAAAGATGAGGAAAATCCCGATGATGAGAAAATCACAATATTCCCCGAAAATAAAAGTATTTCAATAAATGAACTTTCATTTCAATATGAAGGACCACATTCCGAATTTGTTTTGCAGGATTTAAGTTTGAATATTCCCGAAAGTAAAATTACAGCAATAGTAGGAACAAGCGGAAGCGGAAAAACAACAATGGTTAAATTAATGCTTGGATTTTACCCGCCGACAAAAGGAGAAATAAAAATAGGAGATGTGGGATTGCCGAATTTCAGCCAAAGAATGTGGCGTGCAAAATGCGGAGCGGTAATGCAGGACGGATTTATTTTTTCAGATACAATTGCAAAAAATATTGCAGTGAGTGACGAAACAGTTAATAAAGAAAAACTATTACATGCCGTAAAAGTGGCGAACATACAGGAGTTCATCGAATCGTTGCCTCTTGGTTACAACTCAAAAATCGGACAGGAAGGACACGGAATAAGTCAGGGACAAAAACAAAGAATGTTGATAGCACGGGCAGTTTACAAAAATCCCGAATATATTTTCTTTGATGAAGCCACAAATGCATTAGATGCGAATAATGAGCTTGTGATAATGAAAAATCTTGAAGAGTTCTTTAAAGGAAAGACGGTTATCATTGTAGCACACAGATTAAGCACAGTGAAAAATGCAGATAAAATAGTTGTTTTAGAAAAGGGAAAAATTGTAGAAACAGCAAATCATGAAGAACTGACAAATTTGAGAGGAGCATATTATAATTTGGTAAAAAACCAGTTGGAACTGGGGAATTAGACGCTGATTTAATATGAAAAAATGAAAAAACACAGATAAAAAATCATATCCGTCAGCTGACGGACAGCGTTAATCTGCGTCTTAAAAATAATGGAAAAAGAAGAAATAAATAAAATAGAAATCCGCAGCGAAGAAGTGCAGGAAATTCTTGGCAGACCACCACGTTGGGTTATACGTTGGGGAATTACTGTCATATTTATTGTTATTGCTGTTATTTTTATTGGAAGTTATTTTTTCAAATATCCCGATGTAATTAACTCTACAATAATTGTAAATACAGAGAACTTACCTGCAAATGTTGTAGCAAAAACAAATGGAAAAATCGTAGCTCTTTTTATTAAGGACAAACAAAAAGTTAAAAAAGATAACATACTTGCAATAATTGAAAACCCTGCAAACTTTGATGATGTAGTAAGGTTAAAAATAAAATTAGATTCCGTAAATATCAAAAGTATTCTGTTAAAAGATTCAATGAAAACCATACAATTCAATGAAAGTTATATTTTAGGCGATTTGCAAACTTCGTATATCGGATTTCTGAAAGGGCTGAAAGATTATCAGATATTTATTGAATCAGATTTTCAGCACAAAAAAATAAATTCACTCAAAAATCAAATAAGCAAATACAATACTTTATTATCCCGGCTTTCGAAACAATCAAATATAATGGACAAGCAACTTGATATTGCAAAGCAGCAACATTCAAGAGATTCGGCATTATATAAAAACAGCACTATTTCAAAAATTGATTTTGAAAAATCGGAAAATGCCTTATTGCAAAGTAAATACTCTTATGAAAGTGCAAAAAGCAGTTTGGATAATACAAGAATTACGATTTCTCAGATAGAACAAAATATTTTAGAACTCCAGCAACAATACGATGAACAAAAACAACAACTCGAACTAGCTTTAAACAACAATTATGAAGCATTGAAAAATCAAATTAAAACGTGGGAACAAACATATTTATTAAAAAGCCCTATTGATGGAAAAGTTACTTTTACTCAATACTGGAGCGTGAATCAAAATGTAAAAGCAGGAGATAATGTTATTACCATTGTTCCCGAAAAAGAAGCAAAAATTATAGGAAAAATTAAACTACCGATACAAGGTTCAGGAAAAGTAAAAGTTGGCCAGAAAGTAAACATTAAGTTTGCAAATTACCCATACATGGAATATGGGATGGTAAAAGGAATAATAAAGTCAATATCACTTGTTCCTATGGATGCAAATTATACAGTAGAAGTTGAATTACCCGAAGGATTAAAAACAAACTACAACAAAACTCTTATCTTCAGCCAGGAAATGCAGGGAAGTGCAGAAATTATTACTGATGATATACGTTTAATAGAAAGATTTTTAAATCCTTTGAAAGCTGTTTGGAAAAAGAATATCTGAAAATATTCTTTTTTGCATTGTTTAAAAAAGAAAAAAAGTAAAAGAATCGAAATGAAAATTATTGATAAATTAAAAAAATGAACAAATTTTTTTACATATTATTTTTTCTTGCCCTTGCATTTGCTTCCTCCTCACAGGAATTGCAAATACAAGGTAAATTAATTGACAGTACCACAAAAGCGTCATTACAGTTTTCAAATATTATAATTAAAAATCAAAATGATTCTGTTATAAAAGGAGTTCTTACAAACGAAAAGGGAGAATTCAAAATAAATTTGGTAATTGGTAATGGGTATAAGCTGGTTGCAAACAGCATGGGGTACAAAGAAAAAACCATTTTACTGAATATAGATATAAAAACCAAAACATATAGAATCGGAGAAATAACCCTTGCGCCGAAAGTATTTCAGTTGAAAGAAACGAATGTAGCTTCTAACGTACCATACATGGAAAAAAAGTTTGACCGCAAGGTTTTTAACATCAGCGAAGCAAAAACTGCAGCGGCACGTTCAATATTTGATTTACTACGGACTTTACCAGGTGTTGTCGTTAATGAAGAAGGAAGTGTGCGATACAAAGGAGCAGAAGCAACAATATATGTTGATGACCAGCCGTCAAATTTTATGTATCCGAAACTTGAAATGATTCCTGTTGCAAAAGTTGACAAAATAGAATTGATTGATGCTTCAATGCAATCAGGAGGGGAAGGTAAAGGAGGAATAATCAATATTAAAATGAAATCTGTTAATACAGATGGATTAAGCGGAATTGCTTCATCTGATATTAATACCATTGAATTTAAAAATATTGATAAATCGGAGAATTTTGTTAATGCAAACTATAAAAAAAATAAAGTAACAATATTAAATAATTTTTCGATTGATGAAAATTTATATAATAGTAGTAGTCAATCTGAAAGTAAAATAAGCGCTTTTCAAACACCAACCGAACAAAGTTCAAATTATTCTAGTAATTCCGATAATAAATCATATTATGATTATTTCGGTGCTATTTATAATCCTACAAAAAAGACAAGATTTTATTTTGGTGGCGGAACATATAATTCCTCTTTCATATCAGGTTCTTCAGGCGATTTTACTGAACTTGAAAGTTCCATCAAAAGTATTCTGAATAGTAATAATAATTGCCATAGGTATGATTCAAAATATGATTATAAAGGAATAAATTTTTCTTTCCGACATAAATTTGATACAAATGATACTTATATAAGGATGTTTGCAGGGTTTCAATTTATTGACGATTTTTCTAATTCTTCCGCAACTTATAATTATGAAATAATAAATTCTGTTTGTTATGATAGTATATTTAAATATGATAGAAAAGATTTATCATATGGAAACAGAGGTTTATACAGTAATATTTTTTATAATCATACTATTTCAAAAAATGCAAGATGGAATATTCGATATTATAATTACTTCAAATTAAAAGAAAACAATGACAGCAAATACTACATCTTTGATGATTTGTACATGCCTGAAACTTATTCCAATAATTCCACATCACAATACCATAACATGTCAGCCCGTATTGGCTCAAACTGGAATAAATGGAAATTTGATGGCGGAGTAAACGCACAATATACTAAAACAGAAATAGCTTTTTTAAGACATACTGAAGAATTAAAAGATACAGCATTCTCTGTAGTTAAAGATTATTTAAAAATATTGCCTTCAGTTACAATATCATTTGCAATAAATGATACGGAAGAAATAAAACTTACATTATCGCAGACAACACAAACACCATATTATCTCCAACTTTCTGACTACATAAGCAAAGAAAATCCATATTATTGGTGGTCGGGAAATTCCAAATTAAAACCATCGGATTTTTATTCTGCATATCTTGGGTATTCATATACAAAAGAAAAATGGAATGCATCGGCGGAAGGATTTTTCAACTATACAAACAATGAAATTACTTATGTTTCTTATCCTTTGACTTCTATGCTTTATCTTTCCAAACCTATGAATGGTGCAAAGAAAAGTGAAACAGGTATTGATGTTTCAACATGGGTAATGGTTACTGATAAATTAAACTTTTCGCTATCATCGAGTATTTCTTATGTTTACTATAATTCAAAAGCATTACAAGAAAGCGCAAGTAAATATAACCTTCCTACGGAGAATTTAATTAACCGGCAATTTGGTTACAATATAAAATATAACATGGAATATAAAATAAAAAAATTCTATGCTATGTTTTATGTTAATTATTTCAGCAGGGAATTAAAATACAATGGATATAATTATGGTTATATAAACTCATCATTTAATGTGAGCAGGAAATTCTTTAAGGATAAATTAAGAATCACTTTAAGTGCAAATAACCTGTTTGATGACATGGTAAAACGCGGCTCTGTTGAAAATTATTTTGGTATTTACCAGGTTGAAAGAAGACATTCTTCAAATTATAAACGGATGTATGGAATTTCCATTCAATACACTTTCCGCCAGGGCGATAGAGGCACAAAGGATATGAAAGTCGGGGGATAAATAGGATGATTTTTTGAAAATAAAACAGTACGCAGATTAACGCAGAAAAAATATGATTTTATCTGCGTTTTTTCATATTTTCCATAACAAATCAGCGTCTATTTTTAAAAATTCCTTTCGCAATTTCCAAATCCAGCGGGGTTGTAATTTTAATATTTTCCCTTTCCCCTTCAACCATGAAAATTTTGTAACCTAGTTGTTCAACAACTGTGGCATCATCTGTGAAACTGGCTGAGAAATTCTGTTCATAAGCTTTTTTAAGAATTTCGGATTTAAAACATTGAGGAGTTTGCACCAGAAAAAAATTCTTTCTGTCAACCGCAACATTTACATTGCCGATTTTTTCGCGCAAGGATTCATTTGGTGAAGTAACGGGAATTGCATTTCCATTTTTTATGGCGCAGTTAAAAGCACTTTTTATGAGTTTTTCCGAAACAAAAGGTCGAACACCATCGTGCACTGCAATAATGCCGGCATTTTTGATTGTATTCAATGCATTTTTAACAGAATTAAATCGTGTATTTCCTCCATTTACAACTGTATGTTTTATTTTTATTTTATACTTTTTACAAAGTTTTTTCCAGAGTGTAATGTATTCTTTGGGGAGGGTTACAATAATGTTTATTGATTTATCATATTTATAAAATGAGTTTATTGTATGATAAAGAACCGGTTTGTTTTTAATAAGTAAAAATTGTTTGGGAGTTGCGGAATGCATTCTGCTTCCTTTACCGCCGGCAGTGATAATTACAAATTTCTTCAACAAAATAAAATTGATGTTACGTTAAATATTTTAAAAATTTTTAGATGAGAAATTGTTTATTTTTCATTTTCAAATTAACTCATTTTCAAATTTCTTAACTTCCGTCTCCCGTCTTACAATATCAACATTGCATCACCGTAAGTGAAAAATCTGTATTTTTCTTTAATAGCAACTTCATAAGCGTGCATTAAAAAGTCGAATTCTGCAAAAGCTGCTGCCATCATCATCAAAGTGGATTGCGGCAAATGGAAATTGGTAACCATAGCATCTGCAATGCTGAATTCATGAGGAGGAAAAATGAATTTATTTGTCCATCCGTTGAACTGATTTAAAGTGCCGTTTGTTGAAACCGATGATTCTACAGCTTTCATTGATGTTGTGCCTACTGCGCATACCATCTTTTTACTTTGTTTTGCTTTGTTAACAATTTCGGCTGCTTTTGCATCTATAATAACCTGTTCGGAGTCCATTTTATGCTTGGAAAGGTCTTCAACATCCACGTTTCTGAAGTTTCCCAATCCTGCGTGCAGGGTTATCTCGGCAAAATTAACGCCTTTAAGCTGTAATTTTTTAATTAGATTTTTGCTGAAATGGAAACCGGCAGTAGGAGCAACAACGGCGCCTTCGTGCTTTGCATAAACCGTCTGATATCTTTCCTTATCTTCAGGTTCAACTTTTCTTTTAATATGTTTTGGAAGCGGTGTTTGTCCGAGTTCTTCAATTGTATTTTTAAAATCTTCCTGTGAGCCATCGAATAGAAACCTGAGAGTTCTTCCTCTTGAAGTTGTATTGTCAATTACTTCTGCTACCAGCGAGTCATCTTCGCCGAAGTATAATTTGTTGCCTATTCTTATTTTTCTTGCAGGGTCAACCAAAACATCCCATAATCGTGATTCGCGGTTTAATTCTCTGAGAAGGAAAACTTCGATTTTTGCGCCTGTTTTTTCTTTTGTTCCGAAAAGCCGCGCAGGGAAAACTTTGGTATTATTCAGTATTATTACATCGCCATCATGAAAATAATCAATTATTTTGTGAAAAACCTTATGTTCGATTTTTTTTGTATCCCTGTGTATGATCATCAACTTTGACTCTTCACGGTTTTTAACAGGGTGTAATGCAATGAGTTCCGACGGCAAATGATATCTAAAATCCGATAATTTCATCTTTCTGTTTTTTAATTAGGTAGCGAAAGTATGAAATCAGGCAGGGGGTTGTCAAGTTTTTTTTGCTGATTTTTTGTTAAAAAACTATAAAAATCTCTGAAACACGCAACTGTCGCCAAAACTGAGAAAGCGAAAATTGTTTTTTAGGGCATAATTATAGGCATTTTTCCATTTTTCGCCGATAAATGCAGCAACCAATAACAATAAAGTACTTTGCGGCATGTGAAAATTTGTAATCAGATAATTTGCAGTTTTGAACTTATAACCGGGAATGATAATTAAACTTGTCTGTGCCGATAGTAAAGTTTTGTTCTTTTTTTTCAAATAATCCAGCAAATAATTTAACGATTCTTGAAATGAAATATCAATATTGAAGTTATTCTGGTATGCTTCCCATTGGTCAAGAAATAGAATTTCTTTTTTTTGGAAATCTTTGTCAACTTTAAGTTTAACTCCCATTAAATACAAACTTTCCAGAGTGCGTAAAGTTGTCGTTCCTACCGAAATAATATTTTCATGTTTGTTATATATCAGGTTTTTCAGGGTTTCTGAGCTTACGGAAAAAAATTCTGTATGCATTTTATGATTTTCAATACTGTCTTTTACGGGTAGAAAAGTTCCTGCACCTACATGTAAAGTGACGTATTCAAAATCTGTTTTTTTCTTTTTCAATTCTTCAAGAACATTTTCGGTAAAGTGTAATCCAGCTGTTGGAGCGGCAACTGAACCTTTTTCTCTTGCATATATTGTCTGATATTTATTCTTATCGCTGTAATCTGATAAGCGTTTGATGTAAGGAGGAAGCGGAGTTTGTCCGAACATATCAATCACTTCGGCAAATGAAAAATTTTCGGGTTGCCAGCAGAATTCAACAACGAAAAAATCTTTTTCACAGCATAGTTGGTTTACCGATAAGCAGACTTCTTTGTTTATATATATTATTTTATTGAAAAGCAATCCTGTTTTCCATTTACTTGCATTTCCAATAAAGCATTTCCATTTACAGCTTCCCTTTTTTTCAAAAGCAATGTTATACTCATCCAGCGGCTCAAGGCAGAATATTTCGATTTTTGCACCGCTTGGTTTTTTGAAAAATATTCTTGCCTGAATAACTTTCGTATCATTGAAAATCATTAATGAATCTCCGGGGAGATGGCTTGAAAGATTTTTAAATATATCATCACAGATTTTACCTTCTTTAAAAACAAGTAATTTTGAATTATCCCTTTCTTTCAGCGGAAACTGGGCAATTCTTTCGGGAGGAAGAGGGTATGAAAAATCTTTGATATTGAGGTTCTCGGTAAGCAACATTAATTTTTATTTTAAAGTAGTAAAAATAATAAATATCCATAACTTTGCCCGTAAAATAAATTTGAATTTTGAGTCAGATTCAGAAATTAGCAGGTCAAACTGCAATATACGGATTGAGCAGTATTATAGGGCGGTTGCTTAATTACCTTTTGGTTCCCATTCATACGAGGGTTTTTGTTACTTCCGATTTCGGAACAATAAGCGAAATGTATGCTTACGTTGCTTTTCTCATTGTGATTCTCACTTATGGAATGGAGACGACTTTTTTCAGGTTTTCGGTTGATAACGATAAAAAATCCGTATTCAGCACTTCTTTGATTTCTTTGTTTGTCACTTCGTTTTTCTTTGTGGCAATTTCAACAATATTTGCACAACCTATAGCCACTGCAATAAGATATCCGAACAACAGCGAATACATTGTTTACTTTGCATTAATCGTATCGCTTGATGCGCTTTCGGCAGTTCCTTTTGCAAAACTGAGACAGGAAAACAAGGCAAAAAAATTCGTGGTTGTTAAAGTACTGGGAATTGGTGTTAACATTTTTTTCAATTTGTTTTTTCTTTTACTATGCCCGTATTTATACAAGCACAACATAATGCCCGATTTTGTAAGTCTTGTTTACAAAGGAAAAGTAGGAGTGGGATACGTATTTATTTCAAACCTTATCTCAAGCATAGCAACCATTATCATATTGCTGCCCGACATGATAAAGATAAATTTCAAATTTGATTTTTCTCTCTGGAAAAAAATGATGCCTTACGCTTTGCCTTTGTTGGTGGTGGGTTTAGCGGGGAATGTAAATGAAACCATGGACAGGATATTGTTGAAATATCTTCTTCCGAGAAATATTTCGATGCACGAACTCGGTATTTACGGCGCCTGTTATAAAATTTCGATTATGATGACAATCTTCATTCAGGCATTCCGCTTTGCCGCTGAGCCGTTTTTCTTTTCAAATTCACAAAAAGAAAACGCTAAAAATTTGTATGCCGATGTGATGAAATATTTTGTGATTATATGTTCATTTATTTTTCTGGTAATAACGCTTTATATTGATATTGTTAAGTATTTCATCGGTGAAGATTATTTTTCGGGATTAAAAATTGTACCGATATTATTGTTGGCAAATATGTTTTTGGGAATTTATTTTAATTTATCCATTTGGTATAAGTTAACAGATAAAACAAAGTATGGCTCGTATCTTTCTATTTTCGGCGCTGTAATTACACTTGTTCTTAACTTCATATTTATACCAGTATACGGTTATATGGCATCAGCATGGGCGACTTTCCTCTGCTATTTTTCAATGATGGTTGTTTCCTATTTTATCGGGCAGAAATATTACAAAATACCTTACAACTTAATAAAGATAACAGGGTATTTGTTATTTGCAGTTTTGATTTACGGAATTTCTTACTTTATTTTCGAACACTTCAAACCCAATACCCTTGCCATAAAGCTTCTTGTTAATACTCTCCTTCTAGGCGTGTTTGCTATTGTTGTTTTTATGTTTGAAAGGAAAATGAAGCCGGTAATCGGTAATCAGTAACCAGTATTCGGTAAAATTAATAATATATAAAGTGTTGAACTCGATGTTTAAAAAAACAGAAACTTTTTGAAACCGATTACAGATAACTGATTACCGATTACAGAATATTAAAAACAAATTGATGCGGAATTAATTTGATAAAACAGTAGCTTGTAATTATAAATCTACTTCGAGGCTTCTTTAATTAATGTACTTATCAGTTCCTTCATCGGCATTCCGATAGTTTTTATTTGTCCGGGAATTATGCTTTCTGCCGACATGCCGGGAACAGTGTTAACTTCGAGAAAATATAATTTGCCGTCTTTAAGAATGTAATCGAAACGCGATAGGCCTTTGCATTTGAGCTTTCCGAACAACATTGCTGAAATTCTTTTACATTCTTTTTCAATACTGCCCGATATTCCTGCAGGTGTAATTTCCTTTGTCAGCTTGTCGCCATATTTTGCTTTATAATCAAAATAGTCGCGTTTTGTAATAATTTCGGTTAAAGGAAAAGTAATAATATTATTTCCCTTTTTTAAAACACCGCATGTAATTTCTCTTCCTTTAATGTATTCTTGTATCAGAATTTCATCATCAATTTTAAATGCGTTGTTAATTGCCGGTTTTAATTCTCTTTCTGTTTTAACCAATGAATTTCCGATACTTGAACCGCTGTTATTTGGCTTTACGATTAAAGGCAGTCCGAATTTTGAAATAATCTTTTTGATATCAATATTATCTTTTCTTTCAAAAAATAATGTTTCTGGAATAAGGATTCCGAATTGTTTTACATAATTGTTGCATACATTTTTATTGAAAGTCATTGCCAATACAAGCATGTTGGAAGTAGTATAAGGTATTCCAATCAGGTCGAAGTACCCCTGAAGCTTTCCGTCTTCGCCGGGAGTTCCGTGAATGATAACAAAAGCACAATCGAATTTTATTTTTTTCTTATTTATAATACAACTGAAGTCGTTTTTATCAACAGTATATTTTTTATTGTTCAATTCAACGTACCAGCCGTATTTGCTGATTAACACCTTATAGGAATTATAAAATTTCCCGTCTATATTGTTAATTATATTGGAAGCTCCCTTCATCGAAACTTTCGATTCTCCGGAAAAACCGCCGCAAACAACTGCAATATTTTTTTTAATCATAATAAATCCGTTTGCTTTTCGTTTATATGTTTTACAAATATAATTCATTTTTTTATTACCCCGTATAATTTTATATCTTTGCTAACATGAATAACAGCAGAGCAAAACTCATAGATTTTTTGAAAAAACATCCTGTGTTGGCAAATATTTTTTATGCTTTTGTTTTCATTCTATTATGTATATGGATTTTTTCAATTGTTCTGAATGTATACACACAGCACAATAAATATATTTATGTTCCTGATTTCACGGGTGTTTCCATTGATTCTCTTGATGAATTCGTGAAAGATAAAGATGTGGAATATGTAATCAGCGATTCGGTTTATGATGCGAAAAAGAAAAAAGGAGATGTTTATTCGCAAGACCCGTTACAAAACACAAAAGTAAAATCGGGAAGAAAAATATATCTGACAATTGTTGCGCAAACACCCGAAAAAGTTGAAATGCCAGATGTCGTTGATTTAACTTTAAGACAGGCGTTATCAACAATTGAAAGAAGCGGATTAAAAGTCGGACGGCTTGATTATGTTCAGGATATTGCCGAAAATGCAGTTTTGCGGCAAAGATATAAAGGAAAAGACGTTAAACCCGGCACAATGCTTGAAGCAGGTTCAAAAATAAACCTGACAGTAGGCAGTGGATTCGGAAGCAGAACAACGGAAGTTCCTAATGCTATCGGTAAATCCAGATTAGTGGCGATTTCGGAAATAAATGAAGCATCATTAAACGTAGGTAATGAAACATTTGAAAATGACATTAAGAGTGATGATGCAATTGTGAGAAAACAAAAACCGGCTCCCGGCACTGGCGTTAATGTTGGTGTTACAATTGATTTGTGGTATGGCTCAGTAAAAAAATAAAAATTGTTTGTAGTTTGTAGTTTATTAATTCTTTGGTTTTTTTATTTTAAAAATTTAATTTAATTTAGCTTTTAATGAAATAAAATTGTTTAATGGCTCAATTGTCTAATTGTTAAAAATCAAATGTCAACAGTATAAGTGAAAAATAGAAAAACATCACCGACTAGCCTAGCTATCATGATAATTTTAACAATTAAACAATTAGACAATTTAGCCATTTAAAATATAATTCAAATTAATTCTTAATGAAAAATAATATTATAAACATATCGCTTATTTTAATTTTTTCTTTCAGTTGTTACTCACAAGAAACACTTGTTGGTTTGCAAACAAATCCGGTTATAACAAATTATTTGAAAAACAATAAAAATGTTATAACAAGAGGTAAAAGAGCAGCAACAATAAAACCGGTTTATCTCCCTTTTGTTGATGATTTTTCAAAGGACAATATTTATCCCGATTCATCTTTATGGCTTGATAGCTGTGCTTTTATTAACCGCGACCTTGGGAAAAATCCCGTAACATTGGGTGTTGCCACTTTTGATGCTTTGGATAAAAACGGGAAATTATATGATAATGCAAGTTCCACTTCTGAAGTTTCGGATTATTTAACTTCAAAACCAATACGTCTGGATTCAACAAATGAACTTCCGCCGCAACCAATAAATGTCAGCGACTCCGTTTATTTCAGTTTTTATTATCAACCGCAGGGAAATAGCGATAACTCACCCGAACCGGGCGATTCACTGGTACTTGAGTTTTTTAGTCCCGTTGATACAACCTGGAAGACCGTTTGGTCATCTGCGGGAGGCATGACATATCAGCAGTTTTACAATATTTATCAGAAAAGCTTCAGGTTAATAATGCTCCCTGTCAGAGACTCGATTTATTTTAAAAATGGATTTAAATTCAGATTTAAAAATTATGCAAGTGTGGCAAACAGTTACGAACCAAGCTGGGCTTCGGGCATTGTTGACCAATGGAATATTGATTATGTATATATGAATAAAGGTAGAACCATTGGTGATACAATTTTTGATGATGTTGCTTTTGTTGATAAAATAGGTTCTTTGTTAAATGACTATCAATCCATGCCGTGGGATCATTTTAAAGCCGATTCTACAGGAAAAATAGTTGATGCCCTAAATATAGTTTATAAAAATTTAAGTGATTCAACAAAAAATGTAAAACGCGATTTTGTAATTACCGATTTATCTGGTTCGACTTTGCCATATAATTATACCGGAGGAAACCTGAACATATCGCCATTTTCCGAAGAAATTTTTACTGTTCCGATAAAAAATTATTCTCTTACTTTAAACTCTTATGATACAACAACACTTGAAGTAGAAGCATCAGTAAATACAACACCTGATGATAATGGAAATAATGACACTGTAAAAGCAAGACAAGTTTTCAGCGATTATTATGCTTATGATGATGGTGTGCCGGAGGCGGGCTGGGGCTTAACCGGAAGCAATGCAAAGAAAGGAAAAGCAGCATGCAAGTTTATCCTTAATAAATCAGATACTTTAAAGGAAGTACAAATTTATTTTAACAGAACATTGAATGAAGCAAATAAAAAAATGTTTTATCTTGGAATATGGACTTCGCTGGTTCCGGAAAATGTTGTTTATAAGTCAAATTCACCTGTTCCTTTTCCCGAATTTGAAGACAGCTTGAATGAATTTCACACATATTACCTTGAAACTCCTCTTTACTGTTCTGGTACAATTTATATCGGCTGGTATCAAACCACAAATGACAATCTGAATATGGGTTTTGATTTAAACAATGAATTTGGCTGGAGCGGAACTTACAATGGTAATTTATTTTATAACACTGATGGAACATGGCAAAATTCCTCATACAAGGGAGCATTGATGATGCGTCCGGTATTCAAAAAAGTTATTCCTCAGGCTGTTGAAAACAATGATTTTAAAAATAATATTTTAGTATATCCCAATCCGGCAAAAGATTTCATTAATATTAAAAACGAAACAAACGAAAAGAAATTAAGAATTGTTATTTTTGATTTTCTCGGCAGGGAACGCATAAACAGCATTATTAATACTGATTCCGGAAATACGAAAATCAATCTGAATGATTTTGGCGAGGGATTATACATAATACAGATTTCCGATTTAAACGGAAAAATATTAAAAAATTCAAAGTTTGTTGTTTTAAAATGATTTCAATAAAACTCGCAGCTCAGAGCTTGTAGCTCGCGGCTTTTTTTAAACCAAAGTAAAAATGCTTTTCAGGGAAATTGTAGGTCAGAGCGAAGTAAAGAAAAAACTTATACAAACTGTTAAAGAAAACAGAATAAGTCATGCCCAGTTGTTTACCGGAAATGAAGGAGTGGGAAAGCTTCCTTTAGCGATTGCTTATGCGCAGTATGTTTCATGTGAAAACCGGCAAGGAGATGATTCATGCGGTGTTTGCGCTTCATGCATTAAATATGAAAAACTCATTCATCCCGATTTGCATTTTCTTTTTCCGATAGCAAATATTACTTCTGCTTCGGGAAGTACGACAAAAGCATCCTGTTTCAATCCGGATACTCTTCAGGAGTGGCGTAACTCCGTTCAGGCAAATCCGTATCTTGAATTAAACGAATGGCTCGAAAATATTGAAATTGAAAATAAACAGGCAACGATAAATGCAAAAGATTGCAATGAAATAATAAAAATACTCGGGTTAAAAACATATGAGTCGGAATTTAAAGTGGTAATTATTTGGATGCTCGAAAAACTTTACCATTCTGCTGCTCCGAAGTTGCTTAAAATTCTTGAAGAACCACCGGATAAAACATTATTCCTTTTAATTTCCGAAAATCCGGAACAGGTTGTTAAGACAATTCTTTCGCGAACGCAAATAGTAAAAGTTCCCCGCATAAGCGATGAAGACATACGTTCGGCATTGAAGAAGAAATACGATGAATCGCAAAGCAAAATAAATTATGCCGTTAATCTTGCTGATGGAAATTATTTTGAAGCTGTAAACATTTTAAGTAAAAGCGATAAGGAAAAATCGGATTTTAATTTTTTAATAAGTTGGTTGCGGCTGTGCTATAAACCAGAATTTGCAAAAATTTCCGACTGGGTTGATGAAATTTCAAAAACAGGAAGAGAACGACAAAAACTTTTTTTAAATTATGCACTGCATCTGATAAAAGAATGTTTTGAACATAATGGCTGCAGCATGGAATTTTCGAATATTGAAGAAACAGAAAAAGAAGTACTGGAAAATTTTTCAAAACTTATTAATGTAAAAAATGTATTAAAAATATATGAAGAACTGAATACCGCATCATTTCATATTGAACGTAATGCATATCCGAAAATTCTCTTTATGGACCTTTCCATAAAAATGGCTCATTTATTAAGATTGTAAAATTTATTGTAACTTTGTTAGCATCTTTATTATTTACCAGCAGAATTTCATATGAATTGTTTTGATTGCACATCCAGGGATTGTAGTTACAGAAAAACTTATCTGAACAAAAAATATTACATCAATTCTAACAAGTTTAATACATTGAATTGGCTCGATGATATACCATTGCCTGAAAGCAAAGAATTTTTCGACATCGTTGAGGTAAGATTTAAAAACAGCAGAAAAGATTTTTTTAAAAACATAAATAAAATAAATCTTGCCATCGGAGATATTGTTGCAGTTGAAGCAAGTCCGGGACACGATATAGGTACGGTTTCACTTATCGGTGAATTGGTGCGGATAAAAATGAAAATAAATGAAATTGACGAAAAATCAGAAGAAATAAAAAAAATATACCGAAGAGCACGTCAAATAGATACTGACAAATGGAGTTCCGTGAAGGGATTGGAAATTTCCACAATGTATAAAGCAAGGGAAATTGCAAAAAATCTCGGATTAACGATGAAAATCTGCGATGTGGAATATCAGGGCGATGGGACGAAAGCAATATTTTATTATACTGCCGAAGAAAGGGTTGATTTTCGCGAACTCATAAAAATTCTTGCCGATGAATTCAAGGTAAGAATTGAAATGAAACAGATAGGTGTCAGGCAGGAATCAAGCAAACTCGGCGCCATAGGTTCATGCGGAAGAGAAGTTTGCTGTTCTACATGGCTTACCGATTTCAAGTCTGTTTCAACCAATGCAGCCCGTGTTCAGCAATTATCACTGAACCCGCAGAAACTAGCCGGACAATGCGCCAAACTTAAATGCTGCTTCAATTATGAATTTGATTGTTATGTTGATACTTTGAATGATTTTCCGGATAATTCGGTTGTGCTTCAATCTAAAAAAGGTGAAGCCGTTTATCAAAAAACAGATGTTTTTAAAAAAATAATGTGGTATTCATATAAGGAAGAGCCCGACACTTTAATTGAAGTTCATGTAGACAGGGTAAAAAAAATAATGGAAATGAACAGCAAAGGACAAAAACCGGATAAAATTGAAATCGAAAAAGAAAATGATGAAAGCAACATACTTAAAGATGACAAAAATGAAACAAACATGACAAAGAATTTCTGACACAAAAAAGATTAATAAAAATTTTATCATATAATGAGATACACCTGTAATTTTTTTAAAAATATATTTATAATTTCAATAGCTTTTTTTCTGTTTTATTCGTGTGATAAAAACAGGGTGTTTGAAGATATTAAAGAAATACCCGAAGGAACCTGGAACAGAAAAAATAAAATTTCCTTTGAAATTAATGTTACCGATACAACTTCCATGAATAATATTTATATCAATATCCGTAATAAAGGTTCATACATATATAGAAATATATATATGTTCATGAATACTGTATATCCTGACAATAAACTATCAACAGACACTTTTGTATGCGTACTTGCAAATGATAAAGGAAGATGGCTTGGCAAAGGCATTGGCGATTTATGGTTCAACAGGATGTTATTTAAAAAAAATCTTGTGTTTCCGAAAAAAGGAAAATATATTTTCAGGTTTGAACAGGCAATGCGGGATGAAGATTTGACAGGAATTACTGACATTGGCATTCGCATTGAAAAGGTTGAAGAATAAAAATTTAATGTAAAAAAATGGCAAAAGGCAAAACCGGCAGGAATTTTATTAGATTTGTCTGGCTAATGCTTATTGTTCCGCTTGTATTGATTATGCTGCTTTTTTTTGCAGTATCACTCGGGTGGTTCGGACAATTACCAACTTTTACGCAGCTTGAAAATCCCAAAAGCAGTCTTGCCAGCGAAGTATATTCTGCAGATAATGTTCTTCTTGGAAAATATTTTTTTCAGAACCGTTCGAATGTCCGTTATAACGAACTTTCGCCGAATATTATAAATGCTCTTGTTGCTACCGAAGATTACAGGTTTCCCAAACATTCAGGAATTGATTTTAAAAGTTTGTTCAGGGTCATTACAAAAAACATTCTGTTCGGAAATAAAAAAGCAGGAGGAGGCAGCACAATTTCCCAGCAATTAGCAAAAAATCTTTTTCCGCGCGAAAAAGATCCTCCCTTTTTTAAACTTGTTATTATAAAACTTAAAGAATGGATTACTGCAATAAAACTTGAACGTAACTATACAAAAGAAGAAATTGTTGCAATGTACCTCAGTACGGTCGATTTCGGCAATTTATCGTATGGAATAAAATCGGCGGCAAAAACATATTTCAATACAACTCCTGCAGCGCTGAAAACAGAACAGGCGGCTATGCTGGTTGGTCTATTAAAGGCTCCTTCATGGTTTAATCCGGTAAGAAACTACGACAGAGCATTGAAAAGACGTGAAGTTGTTTTGCATCAGATGTGCAAGTATAATTACATAAACGAAAAACAATACGATTCATTAAAAACTCTTCCGATAGATTTATCAAGATTTAAAATACAGGACCATACGGAAGGACTGGCAACGTATCTGCGCGAATACCTGAGAGGTGTTATTGCGGAATGGTGCAACAATCATTTAAAAGCTGACGGCACTCCTTATAATTTATACAGAGACGGACTGAAAATATATACGACAATAAATTCCAAAATGCAGAAATATGCCGAAGAAGCTGTTGCCGAACACCTGAAAGAATTGCAAAAGGAATTTTACAAGCACTGGAAAGGAATTAAAAATGCACCTTTTGATGAAGAGATGGAACCTGAAATGATAAAAGAAGCATATGATCAGGCGATAAAGAGAAGCGACCGCTATCAGTTTCTGAAAGCACAGGGATATAAAGATTTTGAAATATCAAAAATATTCAGGCAACCGGTCAAAATGAAAGTTTTTTCATGGAAAGGAGCCAAAGATACTACGATGTCTCCGATGGATTCGATAAAATATTATAAATATTTTCTTCTTTCAGGCTTAATGTCGGTTGAACCGCGAACAGGATACGTCAGAGCTTATGTGGGAGGAATAAATTATAAATATTTCCAGTATGACCATGTGATTTCAGGCAAACGGCAGGTGGGTTCAACATTTAAACCGTTTTTATATACACTTGCCATGCAGGAGGGAGAGTTTACCCCCTGCTCCAAAGTTCCTAATATCTCTGTCAGCTTCGAAAATCCAGGCGGAGAACCATGGACACCAAAAAACTCAAGCGAGGCAAGAGAAGGAGAAATGGTAACTTTGAAATGGGCACTTGCAAATTCTATAAATAATGTTTCTGCTTATTTAATGAAAAGATATAAACCTGAAGCAGTAGTTCAGGTTGCAAGAAAAATGGGGATTACAAGTCCTATTCCTGCTGTACCATCAATATGCCTTGGAAGTGTGGATTTGAGTTTGTATGAAATGGTAGGAGCATATTCCACATTTGCAAATAAAGGCAGATGGATTGAACCGATATTGATTACAAGAATTGAAGATAAAAGCGGTAATGTTCTTGAAACATTTTCTCCGAAAACATCTGAGGCTTTTAACGAAAATACAGCATTCCTGATGCTCGATTTAATGAAAGGTGTTTGCTTATGGGGAACAGGCGCAAGATTACGGTATAGATATAATTTTTCAAACCCTATTGCAGGAAAAACAGGTACTACACAAAACAATTCCGATGGCTGGTTTATAGGAATAGTGCCCCAGCTTGTTACAGGTATCTGGGTTGGTTGCGAAGACAGAAGTGTACATTTCAGAAGCACCGACTTCGGGCAGGGAGCTACAATGGCTCTGCCAATATGGGCATTGTATATGAAAAAAGTTCTCGCCGACAGATCATTAAAAATCAGGCAGGATGATTTTGACGGCATAGAAAAAGTTTCATCAAAACTTAATTGTAATACTGATGATCCGGAAAAAAAGGAAAATGAAATTGACTTTTAGCATTTAATTAAATGGCTAAATTGTTGCATTGTTAAATTGTTAAAAAAATCAACTATCAGCAGTATAGATAAATGATTAAAACAACAATTTAACAATGTGACAATTAAACAATTTTATTTCAGCAAAAGTTAAAATTTTAATTGTTTGCAGTATAAATCTTTTGAAAATAAAATCACAATTGAAAATAAAAAACAAATATCACTACATATTAAAAAATATTCTCCCCTTTTGTAAATCATATTTTTTATCATTTGCCTTTTTTCTGGTTTTAAATAATATGTCAAAAGCCCAGGAAATTGAAGATAATTTTGACCAGGAAAATCAGGATACAACATTTACGGATGATTATTTCAATGATGAACTTTTAACTACCGATGAACTTATATACGACAGCAATGCTGTTGCTTTTAATGAATGGTTTTTTTCTCATTCAACGGTAATTTATAACTTCACAAAAGCACCGGCTAATGATTTATATCAACTCTGGGATACGGTATTCGTGCATCCTTACAAATTTGATATTCTTAAAATCCTCGATTCCGTGAATATTAAACTTGTTGATGACATGAGTTATTATGTTCATCCTGTAAAAAATATAATTACTTCAAATTTCGGATTAAGGCACTGGCGCTATCATTTTGGTATTGATTTAAAAGTTAAAGTCGGCGATAGCATACTTTGTGCTTTCGACGGAATGGTGCGTGTTTCGAAACGAAGCAAAAGTTACGGTAACGTAATTGTCGTGAGGCATAACAACAGTCTGGAAACCGTTTATGCTCACTTATCCGCTTCAAATGTAAAAACAAATCAAATCGTCAGAGCCGGCGACCTGCTCGGATATGGAGGTAATACGGGCCGTTCAACAGGACCGCATCTGCATTTCGAAATAAGATATCTGGGACAACCTATAAATCCGGCAACAGTAATTGATTTTGCAAATTATAAACTGGTTTCAAATGAACTTAAACTTAATAAAGGTTCTTTCAAATACTTAATTGAAGCAAGACGACCAAGATTCTACAAAGTAAAAAAAGGCGATTATCTGGGCAAAATATCAAAAAAACTGAGGGTTCCCGTGAAAACATTATGCAGATTGAACAGAATAAAATCAACAACACCACTTAAAGTAGGAAAATATATTAGATACAGATAATAAAAATTGATTTATTTGATTTTTTTATGATTTATAATATTATTATTAGATTAGTAAAATTATTTAATTGCTTAATTGTTTAACTGTTGAATTGCTGAAACTAATTAAAAATTATTATTATTTTAATCCTAAATCTTAAATCCTTAATCCTAAATTTTATTTATGAATGAATTATATCCTTTAAAATTCAAAACAATATTCAAAGATAAAATCTGGGGCGGTGATAAAATTAAAACCATTCTTGGAAAAGATTTTTCGCCTTTGCCTAATTGCGGCGAAACATGGGAAATATCAGCAGTTCCGGGAAACCTTTCTTTGGTGAAAAACGGTTTTCTTGAAGGGAATAATATTGAGGAACTTATTGAAGTATACATGGGCGATTTGGTTGGCGATAAAATATTTGAACAGTTCGGAGTGGAATTTCCTTTATTGATAAAATTTATTGATGCTAAGGAAATACTGTCAGTTCAGGTACATCCGGATGATGAAATGGCAAGAAAAATTTATGGCGGTTGTGGCAAAACAGAAATGTGGTATATTTTAGATGCTGAAAAAAATGCAAAGATTATTAGCGGTTTCAGCAAAGAAGTAAATAAAGAAATGTTTCTGGAACATCTGCAAAATAAAAAACTGAAAGATATTTTGAATATTGAAAATGCCGCAGCAGGTGATGTGTTTTTTATTCCTGCGGGCAGGATTCATGCAACAGGCGCCGGTATCTGCCTTGCTGAAATTCAACAGACATCCGATACAACATACCGCATTTACGATTGGGATAGAGTTGATGAAAACGGAATATCACGTGAATTGCATCTCGAAAGTGCACTTGATGTTATGGATTATAAACATTACGATAATTATAAAACAATTTATCAATCGGAATTAAATAAATCTTCAAACATTGTTGAATGTCCTTATTTTACAACTAACATAATTCACCTTACAAAAGAGATTTCACCTGATTATAATTTAATTGATTCTTTTGTGATTTACATTTGTGTTGAAGGAAAAATGAAAATAGAATATGGTAAAAATTCGGTTGATATGATTAAAGGAGAAACTATTTTGATTCCGGCAATTCTGAAAAACATAACACTGAAACCAGAAACAGAAACGAAATTGTTGGAAGTTTATGTTTTCTGAAAATGCCACGGATTCACAGAGTATTAAATTTCTTTTAAAATCTGTGAATCTGCGGCTAATTTGATAAGCCATATTTTCATCTGTTGGACAATAAATATTTTAACAGTATCATAATTTTTTTGAAATAAAACAGTTGAACTTATAATAAAATCTATTTTGATAAAATGAAAAAAAATTCAATAATATTATTTTTTCTTTTTTCTTTTATTTATGCATTTCCGCAGGCAAGCATTAAAGACTCAAATATCTTTGTTTCTCTTTTTTCTGCTTCTTATACGTTGCAGCTTCCGGGTGGAGATATGGCAAAACGTTTCGGACTAAATTCAAATATCGGCGGTGCTTTTTCATTAAAAGACAAAAAGAATTTTTTTTACGGCGCGGAATTCAATTTTTTATTCGGCAGTAAACTTAAAGAAGATAATATTTTCGATTCGATATCTACTGATATCGGTTTTATTATAGATGGCAGCGGTGAGCCGGCTGAAATTTATCTTTTTGAAAGAGGATTTTATTTGGGAGCAAAGTTCGGTAAAGTATTCAAGGGTTTTGGACCAAATCCTAATTCGGGATTTTTATTAACAATGAGTCCCGGATTTTTACAGCATAAAATAAGAATTGAAAACCCCAACAGCAGCGCTTATCAATTGCGGGGTGATTACAAAAAAGGATACGACCGCCTCACAAACGGCTTTGCACTGAATGAATTTGTCGGTTATTTATATCTGGGAAACAAACGACTTGTGAGCTTTATTATAGGATTTGATTTCACTCAGGGATTTACCCAAAGCCGCCGCTATGATTTCGATAAAAAGAAAAGAGATACTTCCAGCCGTTTCGATTTACTTTATGGCTTCAAAGTATGCTGGCTGATACCTATGTATAAAAGAGCTCCCGATAAATATTATTACTAAAGTTTATTGTGGAGTTGTAATCAGATTTTACCCTTCAAAATATCAATCAGTTTTTTTACTTCCTCTTCTTTGTTAAAACTGTGTAAGCAAATTCTGAGACGTTCTTTTCCTTTTGGTACAGTGGGACCGAGAATAGGGCGCACATCAAATCCGTTATCCTGCATATGCAGTGCTAATTTTTTTACATTATCATTGCCGGGAATTATAACCGACTGAATTGCACTTTCACTTTTTATTAATTCCAAACCTTTGATTTCTCCCGTTAAAGATTTAAAAATATTAATAAGATTTTTTAATTTATTTATGTTTTCAGTGTCTTTGGAAAGTTTTTCGTAAGCACATTTAACAGAAATCAGGCTATGTAAGGGCAATGCTGTGGTATAAATAAATGAACGCGAAAAATTTATCAGATATTTTCTGAGTAAATTATTTCCAAGTATTATTGCCCCGTGACATCCGATTGCTTTGCCAAATGTATGAACCCGTGCGAAAATTTTATTCTGTAAATTTAAATGTTTTACCAATCCCTCCCCTTTATTTCCGATAACTCCCGTTGCATGAGCCTCATCAACTATGAGATTTGCATTATTAGCCGTGCAGGCAATTGAAATTTCGCCAAGCCGCGCAAGGTCGCCATCCATGGAATATACCGACTCGATTACGACAAAAATATTTCCTTTGGCAATTTCAAGTTTGTTTTGTAAGTCGCATGTATCATTATGCTTGAAAGAATATGAATTTGCATAACTCAAACGGGCGCCATCTCTTATTGATGCATGTGATAGCTCATCATAAATTATTGTATCACCGCGCTGGGGAACACATGATAACAATCCTATATTTGCATCAAAACCAGAGTTGAAAATTAATCCCGCTTCGGCATCGTGAAATTCAGCAATATATTTTTCAAGCTCTTCGGTGAATTTGTAATTTCCTGTAATTAACCTCGAACCGGTGGAACCGATTCTGTTTAAAGAAAGTTTGTTCTCGTTTGTTTTTTTGATTAAATCTTCAGAACGTGCATAACCAAGATAATCATTGGAGCAAAAATCAACAAGGTTATTCTCACAGCGTAAACTCCGAAGCGAATTTTCTTTTTCCCTCTTATCTATTGGATCGTTTAAAAACTTATCAACTGAAAATATTTTACTCATAATTCCTAAATAGTTTATGCAAAGTTATGGAATTTATGAATGTTGATTAAATTTGCATAAAAGCTTTACTAAACTTTTAAAGTTTAGTAAAACTGTAGGAAGTTTATAATTTGGACTAAAGTCCAAAGCATGTTTTTAAGTAACCCCGACCTTAAGGTCGGGGTTATAAAACCCAATAATAATGGGCTTTAGCCCTGATAAAAAATTAAATAAACAAAAATACTATGCTTAAGACAATCATAGAACATCGTACAATTCGCAAATACAATAGCAAAGCTGTTAGCGAAGATATTCTCAATAAAATTCTTGAAGCCGGATACAGGGCATCAACTACGGGCAATATGCAGGTATACAGCATTATTGTTTCCAAAACTGAAGAGAACAGAAAAAAACTCTGGGAAATACATTTTAAACAGGACATGATTTTGCAAGCACCTTTACTTCTAACGTTCTGTGCCGATTTTAACCGTTTCAATAAATGGTGCAGGCAAAGAGATGCAGAACCAGGTTATGATAATTTTCTTTCATTTTATACCGCTTCCATTGATGCATTAATTGCCTCGCAAAACGTTGCCCTTGCTGCTGAAAGTTTTGGATTGGGAATTTGTTATCTCGGCACTACAACATATCAGGCGGATAAATTAATTGATTTTTTTAATTTACCGCAAGGCGTTATTCCTGTCACAACCCTAGTTGTAGGTTATCCCGATGAAAATCCCGGATTGGTTGACCGCTTGCCCGCATATGGAATTGTGCACGAAGAAAAATACCGTGATTATTCGAAAGAAGATATTGATAAAATTTATAAGTTAAAAGAATCATTACCGGAAACTGCAGAACTATTAAAAATAAATAATCTCCCTAATCTTGCGCAGATATTCACAAAAAACAGATATACAAAAAAAGATAATGTGCATTTTTCAAAAGTTTTCCTGAAAGCTATAACTGAGCAGGGATTTATGAATAATGAATAAAAAAAGTTTGTGGTTATAGTGCGAAGAGCATAGGTCTTAGTGCATGGAGTTTGAAGTGCCAGCTATTTTTTTTAACTCAAAAAACTACATCACATCAATTGCTTTATTAATAAACTCATTGAAATGATACATTTCTTTATAAATTTCAACTGACAATTTCAATAAATCATCAGACGATAATTTTTCATTTTTCAAAAAATATACCATGTTGTAACTTTTGAACTTGAGTAGTTCTGCATCTGCAAAGTCCTTCGGGAAGTCCTTGGGTATGTTTACAAGTTTATCGCCATCTATCTCGTTGAAATATTTTTTGAATTTCGGAGAACTAATGATTTTTTTAAAATCATTTATATTGTAGAAAATCTCATTTCGAACGCATTTCAAGACTTCTGCATCGGGAATGTAAATACCCCCGGCAAGCATTGATGATGATGGTTCGATATGAAAATAATAACCCGCAAACCTGCTTTTTCTTCCGCCGCAGGCAATATATGCCCCGAAATTTGTTTTATACGGGGTTTTATCTTTCGAAAATCTTATGTCGCGGTATATCCTGAAAATGCAGTCTTTTGCTGTTATATATTTTACCCGTTCATCAAATTTCGATATTGAGGGAATTAAAAGATTTAGAAAACTTTCAAATTCTTTCTTCAATTCATCATAACGATTTTTGTTTGCATGAAACCAGTCTTTGTTGTTATTGCTTGTCAGTTCTTTTAAAAAACTTGTTATATTCCTAATAATCATTTTATAAATTGTTTAAATAGTTCACTAGTTTTTTAACCGCAATTCCCCTATGACTTATTCCATTTTTTTCTTCCATTGTCATTTCGGCGAAAGTTTTTGAAAAGCCGGTGGGCTGAAAAATAGGGTCGTAGCCGAAGCCGCCTGTACCGCGTCTTTCTTCAAGTATTGTCCCGTTTACAATTCCTTCAAACTTTACTTCTTTTCCATCAATTATTAAGGAAATAACCGTTAAAAATCTTGCTTCTCTGTTTTTTGCTCCCTGCATTTTGAGCAAGACTTTATCTATGTTTTCATCAAAATCTTTTTTTTCGCTTGCATAACGCGCTGAATGAACTCCCGGTTTTCCGTTCAATGCCTCAATTTCCAGACCTGTATCATCGGCAAAACAGGTTATCTTATATTTATTAAAAACGTACAATGCTTTTTGCGATGCATTTTCGCTTATGGTTTCTTTGTCTTCTGGTATGTCTTCATTACAGCCAATATCATTCAATGATAAAATTTCAAATTTATCTTTCAGAATCTGTTTTATTTCTTCAAGTTTGTGTTTGTTGTTTGTTGCAAAAACTATTTTGGTCATTTGTCAATGGTCATTAGTCATTAGTAAAAAAGCCGTGAGATGCGAGCTAAAAGCTTTGAGTACGAAATTTCTTTGTCGTTTTATTTTTTTAATTATTCACTATTATTTATTCATTATTAATTATCTTTCCTGCCAGTTGTCCGCAGGCAGCGTCAATGTCCTTTCCTCTGCTTCTGCGAACATTTACAATCATATTTTTACTTTCAAGGAAATTAACAAATTCAGTTTTTCTTTCATGGGTTGATGGGTAATATTCAGTATTTTCAACATTATTAAATTCAATGATATTTATTTTGCATGGAAAACTTTTGCAGAATGTTGCGAGTTCCTTTGCATCAACAAGCGAATCATTAAAATCTTTTAATAAAATATATTCAATGGTAATTCTGTTTTCAGTTTTGGAGTAATAATATTTTAAAGCCGAAGAAAGTTCTTTCAAAGGATTGTGAATATTAACAGGAATAATTTCATTTCTTTTTTCATCAACAGCAGAATGAAGAGAAACAGCAAGATTAACCTTTACTTTATCATCGCCGAGTTTGCGAAGCATTTTTGGCAAACCTACGGTTGAAATTGTTATACGCTGATAAGAAATATTCAAACCATCTTCCGATGTTATTAAATTTATTGCACAGGTTACATTTTCGTAATTCAGCAATGGCTCGCCCATGCCCATAAGTACAATATTCGATAAATTATGTTTAAAATGTTTTATAGAATAATCTCTCAGTAAAACAACCTGGTCGAAAATTTCTGCCGTATTGAGATTTCGCTGTAATCCTAGTTTTGCGGTTGCACAGAATTTGCAATCAAGGTTGCATCCGGCTTGAGAGGAAATACAAGCAGTAATCCTGTCCCGGTCGGGAATCAAAACTCCTTCAATAATTAATTTGTCATATAAACGGAATGCAATTTTAACCGTACCGTCAGTGCTTTTCTGAACAGAACAAATTTCAATGGAAGTAAGTGTAAAATTATCATTCAGGAGTTGCCGTGTTTCTTTCGAAAGGTTTGTCATTTCCTCGAAAGAGCGGACTGCCTTTTTCCATAACCATTCGTAAACCTGCTTCGCACGAAACGACTTATCGTTGTTAGATTTAAAAAAGTCTTCAAGTTCTTTTAAAGAAAGGGAAAGTATATCGGCTTTTTCTTTTGGCATACTGCAAAGTTAAAAAAAAATTTTGTGATACTAAACCTAAAAGGTTTTGTTTCTATCTGTCTTTAAGGGGCAAGGTGAAAAATAAATTCGATGTTTTCTTATATGTAGTTTGATTATTTATTTACTAATATAAAACTTTTATCACACGTTTAGCACATTTGCATTTGTTTTAATTTCCGAAAAATGTCATAAATTCAAAAGAACTAAACCTTGCCTATCGCCTATCTTCCTTGATAATATGTAATCTCTGCTTATATCGTATTAGAAACGCATGTTTTATTTAATTCTTCGATAAAGAATGAGCATATCCAACAACAATAAATGGTTCAAGAAAATAAAACTGCTGACTTGCTTTTCCTCCATTCTTTGTTGTATTAATATTAGGCATATTTATATATCCGCTCTTTAATGTTGTTTGCAAGAAGAAATGTTTATAAAAATCTAATTGCAATCCAATACTTGCAGACAAACTGTATCCTGCCAAATGACAAGATTTGTATTTGCTTTCATTGTTATAATTAGACGGCTGTCCAAGAACTTCAGATTCTGTATTAGGAAGCATCATTCCTATTCCTACTGAACCTTGAATAGAAATTGCATGCTTATAATTATTTGAAATCCATATTTGGTTGTATCTTCCAAATTCAAAACTAACATTATTTAGTCCGCTGCAATGTTCAAATGATTGAACAAATCCTTTTGGCAAGGAATCAATTATTGAATTTTTATTGTCGCCATTTCCTTCGCCAATTAATACTTCAGTGTTGTTATAGTTGCCCTTATTGGTTTCCAAATTGACTGTGCCAGTCAAATGTGTTGCTTGCTTTATCATTTTATATCCCATATGGTCAATGCCAAATAATACATAGTTTTTATTATTTAGAAAATAACCGAAATGAAAATTGTATTGAGGACGAGTAAAAGTTGTAGGTTTAATATATGTTAAAAAAGAAGGCGAAGGGTCGTTGGAAATCGGATCGTCTTTGGCAATTGCATTAAAAATTTTAAAATCATACCCTTTCCCATAAAAATGGACATCACTTCTAGAATATATTGATCGATTATACCCCCAATAAATAAAAAAATTATTTTGCCTTTTGAACAATTTAATGGTTTCAATATTATCAGTTTCCGAAGTTTTTACCAAATTGTTTTTTAATTTTACACTATCATTAATAACCTGAGCTTTTACTAAAACTGAAAAGATTACTAAAGCAATAATTAGTTTGTAAGATTTCATAATTATTTCATTTTAAAATTTAAAGTTAATTTAATAATTTGAAATGTATTATAACAAATATATATATATTCATTTTCAAAAAAAAATATTATATTGTTGAAAGGTAAAATATTTTTTATGTTTTTAAGCATTTAATAAATTTGCAATAAAATTAAAAAGAATGAATTTAACAGCACTGGTACCAATAAAGAAAAATTCAGAGCGTTTTGAAAATAAAAATTTTCTGCAATTTTGTGGACAACCACTTTATCGAATCATTTTGGAAAAACTTCAGGCAATTGATTTAATAAATAAAATTGTTATTAATACCGACTCTGAAGTAATTGCAGATGATTGCCAAAAAAGATATTCAAAAACTTTAATTATTAAAAGACCAAATAATATTTGTGGAAATGAAATAACAATGAACACACTTATAAAATATGATTTAACTCAAGTTCATGGTGAACACTTTCTTCAAACTCATTGCACTAATCCCCTGTTGTCAATAAGAACTATTAAACATGCCATAAATTTGTATTTTAAAAACCTAACTACTTTTGATTCTCTTTTAACTGTTGAAAGTATAAAAAAAAGAGGTTTCAATAATAAAGGAATTCCTATTAATCACGATAATTCAAAATTAGAAAAGACACAAGATTTACCGGAAATTTATATTGAAAATTCAAATTTATTTTTGTTTAGCAGAGGTTCATTTAACAATAATTCATTAAGCAGAATTGGAAAAAAACCTCAATTTCTCACTATGAGTTTCATTGAAGGAATTGATATAGATTTCAGAGATGATTTTATTCTTGCGGAAATGATTTACAAAAACAAACATCTTTTTGAAATATCAAATTAATTTGGAGAATTTCATTCTAATTGATTCTACTATTTTTATACTTCCTCCAACATTCGATTGAACATATGATATGATTTTATTTTTTGTTTCAAAATCATTCTTGCTTTCTAATTCATTAACTATTATACTATAAAGATCCATGCTGTTGCAATGTATAACAGCTCCACCTATTTTAATTAAATCAATTGCTTCTGGAAAATTGTTGTGATTAGGGCCGAAAGTTGTTTTTAATCCGTAAACAGAAGGTTCAATAATATTATGTATACCGCATTTATTAAACCCACCTCCAATAACAGCAATATTGCAATATTTATAAATATATTTTAAAATTCCCACGCAATCGACGTACAAAATTGAATGATTTGCGTTTAAATTCAAAATATTTGAATAACGAATTATTTTATTTTGATTTTTATTTGTGATTTTATTTAAATTTCTTTCATTAATATAATGCGGTACAATTATCCATTTTATTTTATTCGATTCAAATTTTTTACAAATTTTTAAAATATTTATTTCGTCTTTTGGCAAACAACTTCCTGCGACAACAACAAAGTTATCTTGAACAAAATCATTAATATATTTCAATTCTTTGAAATTTTTAGTTTCGTTGTACGCTCTATCGAATCTGGTATTTCCGGTTACGGAAGTATTTTTATTTTTGAACTTATTTTCAAGTATTTGTTTTGTAATTTCATTCTGACAATAAATATGGTCAAATTTTGCAAAGCATTCTTTGTAAATTAAATTTGCAGGCCACTTTAAAAAATTACTTTTTTTATTTAACAGAAGCGATAGTAAAAATAATGGAATGTTTCTTTTCTTTATTTCAACAATATAATTCAACCAAAGTTCCGATCTGCTGAAAAAAACTGATTGTGGCTGCAAAATCTCCAAGAATTGTTTCGAATTATTAGGAGTGTCTAAAGGTAAATATAAAACCAAGTCATAATTATTTGACCTCTTTAAAACCTCAAAACCAGAAGGAGAAAAAAAAGTAAGCAATGTTTTCTTTTGCGGGTTTTCATTTTTTATTTTATTGAATATTTCACAACAGTCTTCGTACTCTCCAAGCGAAGAACAATGAAACCAAATCCAATTATCTTTAAATTTCCTTTTTTGTTTTAATATTTCAATCCAATTCTTTCTGCCACTGATCCACAAACGAGCTTTTTTATTGAAAAAACTTGAAATGAAAATTAATGAATAATATATTTTAATAATAAAATTATATAGGAGAATCATTTTAAGAAAGTAAAATATTTTTAAGTTCAGCAACAGTTTTTATAATAAAATCAGGGTTTGATTTTAATATTTCTTCTTCTGTTCCGTAACCATAAAGTACGCCTCCTGTCATTATTCCTGCATCTTTTCCCGCTTCAATATCTTGTTGTTTATCGCCAATAACAATTGATTTATTTAAATTTGGGATTTGTTTAATAAGCTCAGTTTTACTAAAGTTAATGCCATTAGGCTGAAACCCATAGATATTTGTAAACAAGTGCGCAATATTATGATGCGATAACATTTTCGCAGCCTGAATTACGGGTTTTGCTGTGATAACATATATTTTTGATTCTAATGCAAGTTCTTCAAGAATATATATAATTCCAGAATATATTTCACTTTCATATAATCCAATATTATCATAATATTCGCGAAAGCTATTTATTACTTCCGTGATAATTTTACTATTATCATCAAAATACCTTTTTAACGATTCGGTAAGAGGAATGCCAATAATGGAATTGATTTCATTATCATTTAAACTTAAAGAACTATAATTTTTAAATGCATGAATAAAACCGTTCTTGATTCCTTTGTATGAATCGCTAATAGTTCCATCTAAGTCAAAAAAAACATTATTGAAATTTCGCTTCATTATAAATTTCTATTTGCTAATTCTGTTTTAAATCTATATTTTATAATATTTTGGAGTTATTTTAAACTATCAAAATAACAACAATAAAATATGAAATGCAAAACCAAAGCCTGCAAAAGAGCTTTCCTTTTAACCCACCAGAAAAAGAAGTACGGCAGACTCTTTGTAAAGTAAAAAAATTATTTCTTGGGTTTTATAAAAATAAAGAAAGAATTAAAAAAAGCGAATAAAGTAACACCCACCTGGGTTTCGAGAGTATCTTCAGCGAGCATTGAAATAAAAACGATCAAAAAAAATGTAATATAGAAATAATCAAATTTTTTAAGTTTGAATAACGGGTAAAATAACGAAAACAAAAACCAAATTAGCCCGAAAACTCCAGATGCCACAGTAATTGCCAGAAATTGATTATGTGAATGAAACTGCCATCGTTGAGAAAGTTTTGTGTTCATTTCTTTATATTCATTTTTAAAAGCATTGTTCACATCGCCGGTTCCCGTTCCGAATAAAATGTTCTTTTTAATTATTCTTAAAGATGTTTTCCAGAATTCATACCGCATGATTGCTGAATACCCGCTTGGGTTCTTTGTTTGCTTGTAATTATCGTATTCGGCTAAAAATTTATAAAGACGCGACTTTATGCTAAACGGTTTTGTGTATTCAATATTTGCAATTCCTTTTTCAATATATTTAATTTCATTTTCTGATAAACTGTTGATTGACATTGCATCTTTTGTGAGCCCTTTGGAAGTGAGAAAGCGAATTACTGTATATTTTACTTTCTCAAAATTTATTTTACTTCTTTTATTCCACGCTGAATCAAGTTCTTTATAGCAAATGTTTCTCCACACATAATGTCCATTTTCCATTTGAGGATTGTTTAAATCACTTGAATATGAATTTCCTAATCGGGTTTTTTGCAATGGCATATCCAGATTGATAATATTCCATGCATAATAACTTCCGATTTGTTCGATAAGATAAACGCTTATGAAAAAAGGAATCAACACCAATAATGAGAATAAAATTATTCTGTAAATAACCCTTTTCGCTTTCCATATAAAATAAGCGGCAAGAAACAGACTTACGATTATGATTATTGCCAAACCTGTTACCGACTCCAATAAAATGAGAAATGAAACAAACCATAAAACAAAAATAATTTGCAATGCAGTCAGCCAAAAACCTAATGACTTAAAACTACTGATAATGAAATAAAACAATGAAAATACTGAAATGCAAATCATCAGGCTTAATCTTATGTGTGAAGTATAGATTGAAATCTGGCGTATATCGGTTATTTCATGTTTTGAAAAACCAAGTAAAACAAATACGCTTATAATGGTACTTGTAAAAACAGCGACAATAAACAAGTACATTAATCTTTCGAACCATTTTTTTTCAATGGGTTCTATTGAGGAAAATATCACAGGAAATGCCAGTAAAGGCAGTTTGGTTTTCAAATCGTTAAAAGCATAGTCAAAATCGCTTGTATAAATAAGTCCGATTAAATGCAAAAGATAAACCGAAGCAATTACAACGGCTATTTTATTTTGAAGGAATTTTTTTAATTTTGAAATTAAATTCCCCTCAGCAAACCAGGTGATGAGCAAGAGAAATTCTGATATGCTAAGCGTGAATTTTGAAAACGGCAGCGAAACAATGATGAGAGCGAAGCAACCCAGATAAATATATTTAAAAATCTCTTTCTTCAATTTGATGGTTTTATTTTTATTATAAACGTAAAACAGGATGATTAAGTATTATAACACAAAAACAAACTTCGAAATATTTTTTAACAATTGCAAACCACAATGAATTTATTTGACAGAATAAATGATAACTGTGTAATTGAAAAGAATTTTTTACTTTTGAAATTAAATCCCGGTTATACGGAAAAGGGTATAATAAAATTATATGTCAAAACAGCAAAAGCAAAAGGCAAAACAAAAAGTCGTTCAGCAAAAAGCAGTTACTGATAAAGCTTCCGGGGGACAAAATTATTTTGAAAGAAACCATTCTTATATAATTACGATTGTTTTCTTTTTATTGTCATTGGCAGGAATATTGAATCATGAAATGTGGCGTGACGAATATCAGGCGTGGATGGTAGCCGATGATGCTCATTCAATTCCTCAGCTTTTTCATAATCTTAAATATGAAGGAAACCCTGTTTTATGGCATCTCCTGCTTTTTGGGTTGACTTCAATTACAGGCAATGCATTTATAATGCAGATAGTGCACATAATTATTTCGGCGGCATTTATTTTTCTGATAAACAAATATTCGCCATTTTCCATATTGCAAAAAATACTTTTAACTTTTGGTTATTACACATTTTTTGAGTTCAATATGATAAGCCGCGGATATGGATTGGGATTTCTGCTTGTAGTGATAGTTTGCATATTATACAAGAACCGTTACAGATATTATCTGCCGGTTTCCGTTTTGCTTTTCCTGCTTGCAAACAGCACTATTTTTGGGTTAATGCTTTCGGTAAGTTTTGCATTTATTATTTTACTGGATTATGTTATTTTAAAAAAGCAGAACAAAGTCGAAAACTTTCAATTTTATAAAATTGCTATTGCCGGTATAATAATAATTGCCGGATGGATAACAGGGTTAATACAAATGCTTCCGTCGCCGGATAGCACTTTTCCTCTGAGTTATTTGGAGCACTATACATTCAGTATGGTTCGTTTTAAATATTCATTCATTTGCTCTCTTGGCGCTTATTTGCCAATTCCCGATTTCTGGGATTCATATTTTTGGAATACAAATTTGTTTATTAAAAATTTCCATACACCTAACCTTATATTTTCGTTAATAGTTTTTTTGATATACATTATTGGATTTTTGCGTAATCGTCTTATAACATTGTTTTTTACTGCCGGCACATTGCTTCAGATAGCATTTTATTATTACACCATGATGCCTACACTATACAGGTATGTGGGACATTTCACGGTTCTTCTGATAATATGTACATGGATAAATCATTATTATAATGAAGACAAATACAAAAATAAATTATTAAAAAACTTATCTTATCTGGGAAAGAAAATTTCAAAACCTTTATTTACAATTATTCTTGTTATTAGTTTTGTTGGAGGTATCGGTTCGTATTACCTTGATTTAATACATCCCTTTTCCACAAACTATAAAGCGGCAAAATTCATCAGGGAAAATAAACTTCAGGATTTGAAAATTATCGGCGCTATTGATTTTATTGTTTCTCCGTTGGCAGTTGAGTTGCAGAAAAAGATTTATTATTCTCAAAGAAAAGAATTCGGAACATTCGCAGTTTGGGATAAAAAAAGGAAGCTGAATCCCGATATTGATGATTTGTTTGCTGCTATTGATGTTATGCAAAAAGCCGGAGAAACGAAATTTCTGGCAGTGTTGAGTTATCCGATTGCACAGGTAATTAACGGGCAGAAGATCGAACTTACCTCGGAGATGTTAACAGATAATATGAAAGGAACACTCCTGAAAAACATAAAACCGGGAATTGTAGAAAATGAAACGTATTTTATTTATTTAATAGAAAAAGTGAAATAAAAATATAAATAATCAATGTTTGTTTATTATTTACTTTTTTCCTGCTTATAAGTTCCGTTTAATATTGAAGTATACAGATTCTTGTTATTAAGCACATCGATGGCTTTTATTATTTCGGTATCTTGCTGTAATGCACCTTCAATTCTTCCTTTCTGGTAATAGTATCTTGAGAGTATTTCTTCTTTCAGGAATTCTACTATTTCATCTTTGAATGTTTTAAGGTCTTCATTTTTGTTATGAATAAGTTTATTTTTTAAAGCTTCGTATTCATCTTTTACCTTATCAAAATATTTTTCGTTTGTTGCTGTTGTTTTAAAATCCTCGATTTCCTTTTCGGTTCTTGTTTTATAGTCGTATTCCTTGTCGGAAAGGAAAGCAACAAAATCATTATAAATTTCGTCGGTGATTTTAAAATTCTTAGCTGAAGGTATAGACTTATGTTTCATTGCATAGTTTGTTGCATAATCAAAAATAAGTTGTTTTGTAAGCAGGCTTACTGCAATTTCGCTGATTTTTCGTGGTTCCGTGATGACATCGGGCAATATTCCGCCGCCGTCATAAACTATTCTTCCTGCTTTTGTTTTAAAAGGATGCATAAGTGAATCGGGGATTTTACCGACACTTCCGTCTTCATTGCGGTGCGAATAATCAATTGCCTGAATGCATCTGCCGCTCGGCACGTAATATTTTGCAATTGTAATTTTTATGTTTGAATTGTATGAAATGGGAAAAACATTCTGAACAAGTCCTTTTCCGTATGTTCTTTGACCTACTATTACTCCCCTGTCAAGGTCCTGAATCGAACCGGTAACAATTTCTGAAGCCGATGCGCTGCCGCTATTAACAAGAATTACCAGAGGAATATCAGTATCAACAGGATTATTAAGAGTGCCGTGAGTTTGTGTTTGTTCTTTATCTCTTCCTTTTGTAGTAACTATTTCCTGTCCTTTTTTAAGAAATACGTTTGCAATATTTACTGCTTCTTTCAACAGTCCGCCGCCATTTCCGCGAAGGTCGAAAATAATTCCGCTGAGCTTGCTGTTTTTCGATTTCAGATCAACCAGAGCATCATGAACTTCTTTTCCTGCGCTTTCCTTGAATTCGGATAATCTTATATAACCTGTGTTTTCGTTAATCATTCCATAATAAGGAATATTGCCGATTTTAATTTCTTCTCTTACTAATGTTTTTTCAATAGGATTTTGTTCGCCTTCCCTTTTAATCAATAATTTTAATGTTGTTCCCTGCTGACCTTTTAACATTGTACTTACATCAGCCGTATTCTTTCCTTTTACCGATTTACCATCAACTTCCAATACAACATCACCTGCTCTTAAATCGTTTTTCTGGGCGGGATATCCTTCATATGGCTCAGCTATAACAATGTAGTCGCCTTTTCTCTGAACCAATGCTCCTATTCCGCCGTACTGCCCGGTAGTCAAAAAGCGGTAATCTTCAATTTCCGATTCGGAAATATATGTTGTGTAAGGATCAAGTTCATCAAGCATTGCACCTATAGCTGTCTCCATCAGTTTGGCGGGATTTGTTTCATCAACATACCGCAGATTCACTTCTTTATACAATGAAATGAAAATGTCAATGTTTTTTGATATTTCGAAATAATTATCGGAAAAACTGAATGAGAAAACTGAAACGGCAATTAATGAAACCGCTAATAAAATTATTTTTATTTTCCGCGGAACTTTTTTTAAAAATTTCATATAATTTATTTTAAAATCCTAAATCCTAAATTCATTCATGGTACTGGATCGTAACCGCTTCCTCCCCACGGATTGCACGATAAAAATCTTTTTAATGTTAAGTATCCTCCTTTAAAAATACCGTATTTTTTTACTGCTTCTATTCCGTATTCCGAACATGTAGGTGTATATCTGCACGACGGCATGAGGTAAGGCGAAATCGCATACTTATAAAATTTTATCAGTAAAATAGCTATTTTTGCCGGTATCTCTCTCAAGTTATATTTATTAAACGTTGTAAAGTTAAAATTATTTTTTCTTCCAGCTCTTTAAACGGAATTATATTTTTGTCAAGATAAATCAGTGCAAAGACGTATTGCTGTCCCGTTCTTTTCAGATGCTCATATAACAATTCTTTATGTTTTCTGTATACTTCCTTTATTCTGCGTTTGATTTTATTTCTGTCAACTGCCTTTTTAATGTTTTTATTGGGTACAACTATTAATATTTTAGCAGGGAAATGTGATTCAAATATTGTTTTTAACCATATTGTTCTCAGCGGATGAACCGTAAAACTATTTCCTTTTTCGAATAATTCCGAAATAACTTTTCTGCTGCAAAGCCGTTCTTCTTTTTTAAATGTTTGCATGATAAAAGGAAATTTAAGAATACAAAGTTAAATTAAAAAAGGAAAATTAGGTTCTATAACGGATATTGCATATTAATTAAATTCGCCACAGATTCACAGATTACAAAAAGAATAATTTATAATCTGTGAATCTGTGGCGTTTTTAATTTTTAATAATCTGGAATATTACTGTAAATAGGTATAAATTATTTTTTTCCGGCTTTTTTTGCAGCTTTTATTTTTTTCTGAACCGAATCGAAAGCTTTTTTGTTGGACTGCATAAAGAATTGATCTAATGCCATTGTCATTGAAGGAGCCTGGGGAGTAGGGGCAAATACGTCAACCTTTAATTTTGCTTCTTTGGCTGCTCTGGATGTAGTAGAGCCAAATGTTGCTATTTTTATATCCTTCTGAACGAAACCGGGATAGTTTTTAAATAATGATTTTATTCCGATAGGACTGAAAAAGACGAGCATGTCATAATTTAATTTTGCTCCGAGAATAGGAACCAGGTCATCAGGAGTTGTTTTATAAAAAGTTGCTTTTGTATGATTAATCTTGTTTTCTTCAAGGAATTCCGATATTTCGGAGCTAGGTGTATCCGAACAAGGTATCAGGAATTTATCATTCCTGTGCTTTTTAATTATATCGGATAAATCCGTAAAATTTTGTTTTCCGAAGAATATCTTGCGTTTACGGTATATTATATATTTCTGAAGATAATACGCTGTTGATTCCGAAAGGCAAAAATATTTTGTGGTTTCAGGAACTGCAATTCTCAATTCGGCAAGCATTCTGAAAAAATTGTCGACAGCGTTTCTGCTTGTAAATATGACTGCCGTATAATCAAGAATATTTACCTTTTCTCTTCTGAAATCCTTGACAGGAACACCTTCAATTTTAAAGAATTTATGAAATGTGATTTTTATTTTGAATTTTTTTGCAAGCTCCAGATAAGGTGAATTTTCATTCTCCGGCTTTGGCTGAGAAACAAGCATGCTTTTAATTTCTTTCATCTTAAGAGCTTTAAAACTTGATTTTAAACTTTTTTTACCGGAAATATTCAGTAAATATTTTTATGAAAATTATTACAGGTAAAACTTCAAGAGCACAAAGATATAAAAATAAATAAAATTTAGAAAATTTTAAATTAATGGAGCCAATTTCAATTCCTCTCAGAATTCTGTATGCATATGCTGTGAAAAATATACAAATACCTATATTCAGCAGCACAACTTTCCCAAAGCCCAGAAATGAAATTCCCATAACTATTGGTATGAGTGCAACACCAACAACTTCGTTAAAAACATATACATTCAATATATACTCGGAAAATTCCTTTTTTAATCTGAATAATGCTCCTATAATTCGCAATAATATTGCTTTTATTGAGTAAATAAAAAATATTCCGACACATAAAACCATATAAGCTATGAACCCGTTTTCAGATATCAGGTTCAGTTTATGAAATCCGGCAACCTGATAAATAAACAAAGCCAAAGTGGTAATAAAAACCAGAAAAAGTTCTATGGCTCCTCTTTGTGAAAAAATGCTTCCTTCACGGTTAAGCTGCGAAATATATCTTAATGAAACCAGACAATACCCTATGGTTTTTAGTCTCTTGTTTGTTGCAGCCTTGATGAATGCAAATAATATTAATATAAAAATCAAAATGCCCGTAATCCAATCTTGTTTTTGTTCAATATGTGCCGCACTATAAGATTGTATTTTTAACAGATGATTTTTGAAAATAGATTCTTTGTATAATAATTGTTTCTTTAATCTTGCTGTGTTTTTCTTGGGTAAATAATAATAAGGCTTGTTTTCGGGAAAATTATAATCCGAACCTGCCAGAGAATCCAGGGGCTTATAGCAATGTAGTGTATCAATCTGCATATCTCGCGTATATAAGAATGCAAAGTTAAAAGGTTATTTTGGAAAAAATATTTTTAGCAGTATTTTTAAACTTTAAGTACTGATTGTACTTTAAATTGCCGTATTGTTATATTGTTTAATTGTTGTTTTTATTTTCATAGATATACTGATGACGCTTGAGTTTTAACAATTAAACAATGTAACAATTAAACAATTTTACTTCATAAAAAGATAAAATTTTAAATATTTGTAGTATGGTTACAATGTTATATTATGTATTTTTCTCATATCTTTGAAAAAAAACCGCAACAAACCTTGGAAGAAAAACTTGTTTCCATTATAATGCCCGCGTACAATGAAACTGATTATATTGCAGAGGCAATTCAGTCGGCTTTGGATCAGACTTATCAAAATTTTGAATTGTTAATTGTTGATAACGGCAGTACCGATAATACCGAAGGAGTTATAAAATCATTTGAAGATAAAAGAATAAATTATTTCAAGATTCAAACAAATGTTGGAGTTGGCGCCGCAAGGAATACTGCCCTTGATAAAATGCAGGGAGATTATTTTATTTTTCTTGATGCAGACGACAAGCTTCCGCCTGATTCAATAAGACCGAGAGTGGATATTTTGAATTCAAATCCTGAAATTTATTTCGTGGGTGGTACCGTAATTTTAATGGACAGATTTTTAAGAAAACAAATTTCAGTTCATAAAACCGAAATCCATGGAAATCCTTTTTTGAAACTCGTCACACTTAGTCCGCAAGCCCATACTTCAAGCTCATGGCTCAGAAGAAGAGACAAGAATATAAATTACAGATTCAGGGAAAATATGCCTGCCTTTGAAGATTTGCTTTTTTCGGTTAATTATTCAAAAACAGGGTTGCTCACTAATATTGATGCACTCGTTTTGTTTTATCGCAGGGGACATGGACAGACAACTTCATCAAAAAAAGCTTTTGAAGATGGCTACAGCATATTTTATGAAGAAATAAAGGAGCGTGATGATATCGGAAGAAAAATAAAATTTCTTGTGAAGTATAAAATCATAAGGATTATGATTATGTCATATCTTAAATTATTCAGACCAATGAGTGCAATTAAAGTATTTTTCAGATATTTGTTTATATGAACATTCTTGTTTTAACATACTGGAGTTACAAAGAGCCGCTGATACAAACATATACGCTGCCATACCTGAAAATTATAAATAAATATTTGCCGTCCGGCAGTAAAATTTATTTGCAAACGCTTGAAAAATCAAACTTAAAACTTTCGAAAAAAGAATTTATTAAAGAAACAGAACTATTACAGAAAGAAAATATTTATCTCATACCTTTTAGCTATTCGAAGTTCGGACTTAAAGCAATTATAAAATGGAAATTTTATTTGCTTCGTTTATTGGTAATAATTTTCTCAAAAAAAATAAAATGCATTCATTGCTGGTGCACACCGGCGGGAGTCATCGGGTATATTTTATCGGTACTAACAGGGCGCTCGCTTATAATTGACAGTTACGAACCCCACGCAGAATCAATAGTGGAAAACGGCGACTGGAAAAGAAATAGTTTTGCTTTTAAGATTTTGTTCTTTTTTGAAAAACTTCAAAGCCGAAGGGCAAAAGCAGTTATTGCCGCAACAAAAGGATTTGAGAACTGGGCTAAAATAAAATATAAAACAGAGTTTGAAAATTATTATGTAAAACCTGCATGCACCGATTTCAACCAGTTTTCATCGCAGCCTGCAAAAGACGAAATGCTGATTAAAAAATTTGGTTTTGAAAATAAAATCGTTTGCGTTTATGCAGGAAAAATCGGAGGCATTTATCTTGAAAAGGAAATTTTCGATTTTTTTAAAGCAGCCTCGGATTTCTGGAAGGAAAAATTTTGCGTGCTTTTACTTACCGATACAGACAAAGAAAAAATTGAAAAATATATTTCTGCATCAGGACTTAATCCTGAAATTATTTTTTCGGAATATATTGATCATAAGGAAATGCACAAATATCTTGGCCTGGCCGATTTTGCTCTGAACCCCGTAAAACCAGTTCCCACAAAACGTTTTTGCACTTCTATTAAAGACGGCGAATACTGGGCAATGGGATTACCTATTGTCATAACTCAAAACATTTCCGACGATTCGGAAATTATAGAAAAATATAAAATCGGCTCAATAATTAAAGATTTTACTTACGACAAATACATTGAGGCAATTGAGGAAATTGACAGTTTATTAAGAAATACTGACAGACAAACTTTAAAAAATAAAATTGTTGACATTGCAAAACAATACAGGAGTTTTGAAATTGCTGATGAGATTTATAAGAAAATTTATAAAAATAATTAAGAATAAAAGTCGGGAGACCGGAGACGGAAGCAGAAAGAAAACAACTTTAAACCTTAAACTTTAGACTTTAAACTCTATTCATTCTGTTTCGGTTTTTTCTTCTTCGTTGGTTTTTGAATAACGTTAAGCAGGTTTGTTTCTATCATTTCCTTTTCAAGGTCGGGTCGTTTGATTGTGTCGTTGAGATATTTTTCAACCATTAAGCTTGCTATGGGAGCCGCCCATGTAGCTCCGAATCCTGCATTTTCCACAATAATAGCAAGTGCAATTTTCGGATTGTCTTTGGGTGCAAACAAAATAAAAACAGAATGATCTTCGCCGTGCGGATTTTGTGCTGTACCTGTTTTTCCGCACATAGGAATTCCTTTTATCTTTGCCGATACTCCTGTTCCCGATTCAACAACTTCATACATTGCTTCTATTATTAAATCAAAGTATTTTGATTCAACAGATGTATAATGGGGTTGAGTGAATTTTTTATCTATATATTTATTTTTCCCTATGGCTTTTATAATATGAGGAGTATAATAAAAACCCCTGTTGGCAAGTATTGCTGTAAAATTTGCAAGCTGCAGGGGAGTTACGCTTATTTCACCTTGTCCTATTGCAAGTGAAATTACCGAAACCGAATTCCAGTGATTTCTGTGGTATTTGTCGTAATATTTTGATGTAGGTATTATTCCTTTGCTTTCATACAAATCGATTCCGAGCTTATTGCCAAAACCGAAACTCAATGCATGATTTCGCCAGCTTGTATAACTGTCACGAATATTGTGATGTTTCACCCTGTCGAGGATTGAACGAAAAACATTGCAATAATAAGCATTGCATGAATACTGAATGGATTGCTTAAGGTCTAAAGGAGAAAAATGCCTGTGACATCCTCCAATCAGATCACCTATCTGGTAACCCTCATTACACGAATACCGCGTATCGGGAAATAATACTTTAACCTGTTGTCCGATTAAAGCATTTAATATTTTAAATGTTGAACCCGGAGGGTATTGAGCCAGCAATGCCCTGTTGAATAAAGGTTTAGATTCGTCGGTATTAAGTTTGACAAAATTTTCAGCTCTCATGTTTCCTACAAATAAATTCGGATCGTATGTAGGGCTTGTTATGAGAGCCAGTACTTCCCCTGTTGAAGGATCGATAGCAACAATACTGCCTCTTTTATTTTGCATTAATTTTTCACCGAATTCCTGAAGGGCGCCGTCAATAGTAGAAAAAACATCTTCTCCTGCCACAGCTGTAGTATCGTATCTGCCTTCACGGAAACTTCCTTTTTCACGGTTAAGAGCATCAACCATGATTATTCTTAATCCTCTTTTTCCGCGCAGGTATTTTTCATAAGATTCTTCAATGCCGCTTATTCCCATATAATCGCCGGCTCTGTAATATTTGTTTTTTTCAAGAAAAGAAGGGTCAACTTCACCTATATAACCAAGAATATGCGCAGCTATAGGTTTTGGATATTTTCTTAATGTTCGTGCCTGAATAAAAAATCCCGGAAGCTTATACATTTTTTCCTGCAGCATCCCGTACATTTCCTTTGAAATCTGTTTTTCGAAAATCGAAACCCTGATGGATGAATATGTTTTGGCTTTTTCCATCCTGCTTATGAAAGTAGCTTTATCAATATTAAGAATTTTACATAATTCCGCAGTGTCAATATTTTTGGCATATCTTGGAGTTACCATCAAATCATAGGATGCTTCATTATAAACAAGCAATCTTCCGTCGCGGTCGTAAATCAATCCTCGGTTAGGATATTCGGTGAGAAAACGCAAAACGTTGTTGTTGGCTGAAATCTTGTATTCATCGGTCAATACCTGAATGTAAAACAACCGTATTACAAATATTGAAACGGCAAAAATAAATATGAAAATTATTGTATGTTTCCTGTCGGAATATAATGTGTTGTTCAATGTAAAAAAGTTTGAAGTTTGAAGTTTGAAGTTTGAAGTTTCGCAATTTTAATGTTAAACTTCAATATTTGGCATTCATTAATTAATGTTCGATATTTTTTATTTAATTCTAAAATCATAATTCTTAAGTTTCAACTAAAAATCTTACAAAAATAATCTAACTACTTACGACTAATATCTTACGACTTTTTATGTTTCCATCTTTTATGCGACCATAGCCAGTTATCGGGATTTTTAATGATAATGTTTTCTAAAAATCTCACATACCATTCGGTAATTTCAAGTTCTTTAAATTCATTCGGTTTGTCGGTAAATTTTGTAAATTCTATTTCATAATATCCGCGTTTCGGATGTTGAATATCCATGAAAACTATTGCAAAATCAAGCATCTTCGACATCTTTTCTATGCCAAGATACACAGCGGTTTCCTGATTGAGAAAATTTGTCCAGTATGTTATTTCACCTTTTGCGGGTGTCTGGTCACCGGCAACATAATAAAGCGATAAATTATTTTTATTCCTTGCCATAAACTTTAATGTCTGCTTGTAAGGAATGAGTTTAAGATTGAACCTGTGACGTAATTTATTGAGATAATTATTGAAGAATTCATTTGTCAGTGGTTTTATCAAACCGTAATGATTATATGGAGATTTTATTGTAACCGCATGAGTTGTAAACTCCCAGTTTCCGATGTGTCCCATTGCAACCACTACGCTTTTATTTTTTGAATAAAGTTCATCGAGTACTTCAATATTTTTTATTTTAACTCTTTTCAGATATTGTTTTTCAGAAATGTTTTTTACTTTAATAACTTCCAAAAACATATCGCATAAATTTTTAAAATACTTTTTTGCAATTTTTTCGATTTCTTCGGGAGTCTTGTCGGGAAAGGAATTTCTCAGGTTTTGATAAACAACTTTTTTTCTGTATCGGATTATATAGTAAAATAAAAAATAAAAAAAATCCGATAAAATATACAACAACCGGAATGGAAGTATTGAAATAAACCATGCTTTTATTGAAAAAATAATATAAAATATTCTCATAAATTATGTTTGAAAAATTTCGAGGTTACAAAGTTAAAAAATAGCCACAGATTCACAGATTAAAAATTACTCTTTTTGTAATCTGTGAATCTGTGGCTGGTTTTTTAAATTTTAAAAACTTCTTCTGCTGTTCTTGTAGTGGTTTCCTCAACTTCTTCAATCGTAATATTTTTTACTTCTGCAATTTTTTCAGCAATTAAAGGAATATAAGCGCTTTCGTTTCGTTTTCCGCGATGCGGTATGGGAGAAAGGAAAGGAGCATCGGTTTCGAGCAGGAGGTTTTCGATATTTATTTTTTTAACTATTTCTGCCAATCCTGAATTTTTATAAGTAACCACGCCTGTTATTCCTATTTTAAATCCCATCGAAGTCACTTCTTCTGCATGTTTTAAATTTCCGGAAAAGCAATGAAAAACACCGGTAAGTCCTTCGTAATTTTTCATTATCTCAATTATTTCATCCATTGAATTTCGTGAATGAATGATTACGGGAAGTCCATATTTTCGTGCCAGCTCAAGCTGAAACTCAAGAGCAATCTTTTGTTCCTTAATATATGTTTTGTCCCAGTAAAAATCCAAACCAATTTCACCAACAGCGAAATATTTTGTTTTTTTCAATTCTTCTTCAATAATCTTCAATTCTTCAGAGTAATTTTTTTTAACGGACGAAGGGTGTATTCCTATTGCGGGAAAGCAGTTATTCGGAAAAGCATCTGCAATTTCATTCATTGCCAAAATTGAAGTGCTGTCGAGATTAGGAAGAATAATTTTTTCAACTTTATTTTTTAAAGCATCTTCAACGGATTTTTTCCAGTCGTTTTGGAATTCCTTTAAATACAAATGGCAATGTGAATCGATGAAATACATTTATCTTAATTAAAATTTCAGTTTAACAAATTTACAATAAAAACTTTATTTCATATCCGAAGACCATTAAATAATTTATTATAGAACCTTATCTTATATCCAAAAACCTTGGTAGTACAAAAAGAACCCACCTCTTTTTAACCTTATTTTTTTGAATTGTTTCCATATAACTTTTAAATCAAAATAAGGTAATGAGGTTTGTTGACTTACCTTAAAATTACATATCTACTAAGGTTTCAAAGATAAAAATGAGGTTTTAAATTATTCTTTATAATATAAATTATTTTTTTTAATTTCATTTATTTATATTTCAAAAAAAGTATGTAATTTGCACGGCAATTAAGTTATTTAAATATAAAATAAAATGAGCTCAGACGGAAAACAATATTACATTGATGCAGCAAAGCGCTCAATGCAATGGCACAAGGATTATATAGATAAAATGAGAAAATGCCGTTTCGACACAATTGCAGTGCACGGTGTTTATTCGATGCAGGAAGCACTTGATTTTAATCAGGGTTCTGTTATTGAACCTATTTATATGTCAACCTCGCAAACATATCGCGATTCCGACGAAATGGAAGCGGCGTTGGCTTATCAAATACCCACATGGTGTTATTCACGAATTGCCAATCCAAGCATGTATTATTTTGAAGGGGTATTGGCTTTGCTTGAAACATACGGTTCGGAACATACTGCAACCTGCTGCGCTACTTCTTCAGGAATATCGGCAATAGATAGTGCATGCGACCCTTTTCTTGTTATTGATAAGAAAAATCCGGGTCAGAAAATGAATTTTGTTGCAACCTGCAAGGTTTATGGCGGAACATTCCAGCAGTTTGCTATACGCAAAGACCAGGAAAGAAACATTGAATGGAGAAAAGTTGTTAATTCAACTAATATTGAAGAATGGGAATCATTAATTGATGAAAACACAAGATTTTTATACGGCGAAATGCCAAGTAATCCGGGGCAAGCATTCTTTGATATTGAAAAGGTGGCTGAACTGGCCCGAAAAAACCGCATACCATTGATTATTGACAGTACTGTTGCCACACCGGCATTAATGCGTCCGATAAACTGGGGTGCAGATATCGTAATACAATCGGTAACAAAAACAATGACTTCAAGCGGATTTGGTATTTCGGGTGCAGTAATTGCAAAAAATAATCTGAACCATTTGAAAATAGATAATGATGAGTTAAAAGCAAATTTCGGATTTTATTTAAAAGGACTTCCCAACCGCGATAACGGACCAAATATATCGCCGATGAATGCAATTTTAGCTTTAAATGATATTAGAACATTACGCTCAAAAATTGATTTGATGAGCAGGAATACAATGAAAGTTGCAGAGTTTCTTGTGAAACACAAACACGTTGAGCAGGTAGATTATCTTGGATTGGAATCACATCCTTTACATAAATTGGCGAAAAAATATCTTGTTCTGGTCGACTCTGAATATGACGAACTTTATAAGGAAAAAGTAAACCGTTACGGTCATCTCATGTCATTCAGGATAAAAAAAGGAGCACAGGCAACAAGAGATGTTTTCGACGGCTTGCAGAGAATATGGAGAGCTACCGACCTTGGCAGAATAAAATCAGTGGCAACCATTCCGTCTATTTCAACACATTCACAGCAGGGAGAAGAAGGAAGAAAAATTGCAGATATTCCTGCAAATCTTATAAGATTATGCGTGGGAGCTGAACATCCTGATGATATAATTGCTGATCTTGACCAGGCATTATCCGTTCTGGATGGCAAAAAAATCGCTGTCTCATCTCCTGAATATTCGGCTGGCGGCGCTTCTTCGGCAAGATTGAGAAAATAAAAAATAAAAATTTAACAACAACATTTTTCTCCTCTCCTGATGGGGAGGGGTTAGGGGTGAGGTAAAAATGCAAAAAGAAATTTTATTTTATTCAACTAATTTAAAAGTACCTTCCGTCACTTTCAAAGAAGCATTGCTTAAAGGACAAGCTCCCGACAAAGGACTTTATATGCCCGAAATAATTCCCGTTATTCCGGAAAAAGAAATTAATGACTTTTACGGAATGGAATATCCCGAAATAGCTTATGAAATAAGTAAAAGATTTGTACTTGGCGATGTTCCCGAAAATATTCTGAAAGAGATTGTTCGTGATGCTTATAATTATCCTGTTCCGCTGGAAAATGTTTATGAAAACAAATGGGTAATGCGTTTGGATCAGGGTCCTACCGCTTCATTCAAGGATTTTGCCGCAAGAATGATGGGTCGTCTGATGCAGTATTTTCTAAAATTAAATAATGAAAAATTATTGATTCTTACAGCCACTTCAGGCGATACCGGAAGTGCAATTGCAAATGCATTTTATAAACTAAATAATATTAAGGTTGTTGTATTGTTTCCTTTAAAAGAAGTTACGGGCAGACAGCGTAAACAAATGACCACACTCGGAAACAATATTCAGATAATTTCTGTTGACGGCAAATTTGATGACTGCCAGGCGCTGGTAAAAAAAGCTTTTTCTGATAAGGAACTTGATTATTTGAGTTTGTCTTCAGCAAATTCAATTAATATAGGGCGGCTTATTCCGCAAATTGTTTATTATTTTTATTCATTCGCAAAATTACGGAAAGAAAAATCCGCTGATGTTATTTTCAGCGTTCCTTCAGGAAATTTCGGCGATATGATGGGAGGAATGATTGCAAAAAAAATGGGTCTTCCTGTTAAGAAATTTATTATTTCCACAAATGAAAATGATGAATTTCCTGCATTCCTTAATACAGGTGTTTATAATAAAATTGAACCTTCAAAAAATTGCATTTCAAGTGCAATGAATGTCGGGCATCCAAGTAATCTTGCTCGTGTTGTTTCACTTTACGGAGGAAACATGGATGAAAAAGGCGTGATTCATGAAAATCCCGATATGAAAAAAATGCGTGAAGATATTTTCTCTGTCAGCATTACCGATAAGAAAACAAAAGAGATAATTAAATCGGCTTTTGAGGAATACAAACTTTTACTTGAACCTCACGGTGCTGTCGGCTGGGGCGGATTGCACGAATTTTTAAAACAAAATAAAGAATATAATAATAAAGAGCAGTTATGCATTTCGCTTGAAACCGCACATCCCGCAAAATTTCCGGAAACGATAACTGAATTGCTGAACATCGACCCTGTTTTGCCTGAAAGTTTAAAAGGTCTTGAAAACAAACCGGAAGATTATATGCAAATGAATAATGATTATGAGGAATTCAAAAAAATACTGATAAAAAAATATTGATATCTTATAAAATGCGCATAGGGCTTAGGGCATAGAGTGAAGAGTATTCTGAGATTAACTCATTATGCTTTTCTTACTAATGACAAATGACTATTGACTTTATAAATCTTAATATTTTTAACGACAAACTACAAACGATTTAAACTACAAACTTTTACCATGAAATACATTATCATATTAGGAGATGGAATGGCTGACAGGCCGATTGGGCGGCTTGGCGGAAAGACTCCTCTTATGACAGCAGTTATTCCTAATATTAATTCGTTATGTGCAAAATCAAGAACGGGAAAATTAATTACAGTTCCTGCCGGTATGCATCCCGGAAGTGAGGTTGCAAATCTTGGTGTTCTCGGTTATGATGTTAAAGAAGTTTATCAGGGAAGAGGTGTTCTTGAAGCCGCAAGCATGGGAATTGAAGTCAAACCCGAAGACCTGGCGATGCGATGTAATTTAATTTGCATAGAAAATGAAAAAATAAAAAATCATTCTGCGGGACATATCACCACAGAAGAAGGAGCTGAAATTATAAAAACATTAAATCAGCAGCTGGCAACTGATGATATCAAATTTTATCCGGGTGTTAGTTACCGTCATATATTAATTTTCAAAAACGGATTGAATAAAATAAGTTGCACTCCCCCTCACGATGTTCCGGGAACTCCTTTCAGAGATGTACTCATAAAACCAACTGATAAAAGAGGAAAAGAAACTTCCGATTTATTAAATAATTTAATCCTGAAGTCGCAAGTGATTTTAAAAAATCATCCTGTAAATATTGAAAGGATAAAAAAAGGAAAAGACCCTGCAAACTCAATCTGGCCGTGGTCGCCGGGGAATAAGCCGAAAATGAAAACTTTGAAAGAAATGTATGGACTAACAGGTGCTGTTATTTCTGCAGTTGATTTAATACAGGGAATAGGAGTCTATGCAGGAATGGAAGTTATAAAAGTAAAAGGTGCGACCGGATTGTATGATACAAATTATGAAGGAAAAGCAAAAGCTGCAATTGAAGCAATAAAAAAATACGATTTTGTTTATCTTCACATCGAAGCATCAGATGAAGCAGGACATGAAGGAAATGTTGATCTGAAAATTAAAACACTTGAATACCTCGATAAGCGTGTAGTAAAATATATTGTGGAAGAAACCGGAAAAATAAATGAAAAAATTTCAATAGCTATATTGCCCGACCATGCCACTCCATGTGAAGTAAGAACACATACCAACGATGCTGTTCCTTTTTTAATATACAATCCCGACAAATCTCCCGATAATATTAAGGAATATAATGAAAACAGTACCGAAAAAGGATGTTTCGGATTACTTAAAGGTGATGAGTTTATTAAGAAATTAATAAGTGATAAATAAGATTTTAAAATTGCACACAGATTACACAGATATTACAGATCTTCACTGATTTTTTATCTGCGGTCATCAGTTTTTTCTGTGTTATCTGTGTTCTGTTTTTTTATTGTTTTGAAATTAAAGATTAAGTGAAATTCCGTGAAATTCAAGGAACTATTTCGGAAAAAACCAATTCAGCAAATCATAGATGAATCGGACTGGGCTGAAGGCAAGGAACACAAACTTGTCAGAAATCTCAGGTTTATCGATTTAACATCTCTGGCAATAGCCGCAATTATCGGCGCCGGAATATTCAGCACAATAGGAACTGCTGCTGTCAATGGAGGTCCTGCAATATCATTATTATTCATAATAACTGCAGTCGCATGTGCATTTTCGGCTTTGTGTTATGCCGAATTTTCTTCGCGGGTGCCGATAAGCGGAAGCGCCTATACATATTCATATGTCGCTTTAGGTGAAATCTTTGCATGGATTATCGGCTGGGATTTAATAATGGAATATTCTGTAGGGAATATTGCTGTTGCAATTTCGTGGTCGGACTATTTTACAAGCTTAATGAATGGTCTGGGATTGCATATACCCGATTATCTGGCAATGGATTACTGGACGGCTCAAAAAGGATTTAAAGAAGTATCAGCTTTATTAAGTTCAGGAACATCTTTTAAAGATATTCCTTTATATCTTCAGGAATCATATACTGCATGGCATACAGCGCCAACTCTGGGCGGCATGCATCTTATAGCCGACATTCCTGCATTTATGGTAACCGTTTTTATAACCTGGCTGGTTTATACCGGAATACGCGAAAGCAAAATAGCAGGAAACCTCATGGTCTTGCTTAAACTTTGTGTAATATTAATGGTTATTTCAATCGGGGCTTTTTATGTAAAACCCGAAAACTGGACTCCATTTGCTCCCAATGGTTTCTTCGGAGTAATCAAGGGTGTTTCGGCAGTATTCTTCGCCTATATTGGCTTTGATGCAATTTCTACAACTGCCGAGGAATGTAAAAATCCCCAGAAGGACCTGCCAAAAGCAATGATAACATCATTAATCATATGTACAATTCTATATGTGTTAATTGCTTTGGTACTTACGGGTATGGTAAATTACAAATATTTAAACGTAGGCGACCCTCTGGCTTTTGTTTTTAAAACCTGTAAACTCGACTGGATTTCGGGAATAATATCATTAAGCGCAATAATTGCAATGGCAAGTGTTTTGCTTGTTTTCCAGATCGGACAGCCGAGAATATGGATGAGTATGAGTAGAGACGGCCTATTGCCTCCACGATTTTCAAAAATACATCCTAAATTCAAAACTCCCGCTTTTTCTACAATATTAACGGGAATCATAGTTGCAGTTCCTTCTTTGTTTTTAAATCTTGTATGGGTAACAGACCTTACAAGCATAGGAACATTGTTTGCATTTATACTCGTATGTGCAGGAGTATTGTTTCTGGATAAAGGTCCGAGTAAATACAAAGTTCCATACATCAATTCGCGATTCATCCTTCCTTTGATTTTTATGGTAATTATTGCAATAATTTATTACAGCAACAGCAAAGCATTTATGCAACTTTTTAATGTAGGTGGCGAAGGACTGAAAGACAAAATACTGTTTTACATCTTTGTTCTGGTTGCTATTTTCATATTAATTCAATCGGTATGTAAGAAATATTCATTAATTCCGGTACTTGGCTTGCTGATAAACCTCTACCTCATATCCGAACTGGGAATAACAAACTGGTTAAGGTTTCTGATATGGATGGTTATAGGGTTAGTCATTTATTTGTGTTATGGAATGAAAAAAAGCAAGTTTTACCGTTAACTTGATAAAATGCATCTTTTACTGACTTATCTACACCGAAAACAGATTCATGTTTTTAAATATTTTATTTGCGAACTATTTTGGTCAATTGGTTCTTGAAACAAAATGTGATTTTTAATAAATTTTTATTTTTTTTTTAAAAAAATTGTATCTTGCGAACCTATTTCAGAAAAATCAACAAAAATTAATTATAAATTACTGATATGAAAAAGAAAATTTTATTACTAAGTTTGTTAGCAACTTTTTTCTCGGCAATTGTCTTTGCTTCAGACCCGAAAAATGCAAATGAAAAAAAGAAAAACTCCGAAGTAGCTGACGACCCTTCTCTCAACGTAAAAGCCTCTTTGGATTATATTAATCTTATAAGAGCAAATCAGGTTACCGGAAGTATCGGTGCGGTTGATGTTTTGAATGCGCGAAATCAATTAATGAATACAACCACAAAATCGTCAAGAGCTTCACTCGGATTGTCGTGGAAAGAAATGGGTCCTGACAATTTCAGCGGCAGAACCAAAGCTATTTTGGTTTCAAAAAGTAATTCGAATATACTCTATGCCGGAAGCTGCGGAAGCGGATTATGGAGATCTGTTAACGGTGGTGTTACATGGTATAAAGTAGTTTATGCGGGTACAAGTACGGCATATAACAATTTCGAAAACCTTGTAATTACCTGTATTACACAGGCAGAAAATGGTGATATATATTTTGGTACAGGCGAAGGTTTTTCTTTACCTACTTACTCCAAATACGACAGAATCCTTGGTGTTGTAGGACAAGGTGTATGGAAATCAACTGATGGCGGAGCTACATTTGCGCAACTTGCTTCAACAATACCAAGCACAATTGACAGTGGGGCAGCATGGGCATACATAAACAGAATTGCAGCTGACCCCCGTGCAGGATATTCAGACAGAATATATGCTGCAACCAATAAAGGTTTGATGCTAAGCACAGACGGAGGAAATAACTGGATAGTTGCAAAAACTAGTACCACAGATACATTGAAAGGAAATACGGTTGATGTTGAAGTTGGCTCTGACGGTAGTGTGGCTTGTGCAGTTGGAACTGCAGATACAAGTAAATTCTATATTTCTCCCAATGGTGACGATGGAAGTTTTGTATGTAAATCAGGTGCTGCAGTCGGAAAATTACCATTAAGCGGCAGCGGATATACTGTCGGAAGATTGGAAATTGCTATTGCTCCAAGTAATCCTGATTATATTTATTGTTCTGCCGTAAAAAAATCAAGCAGTCCTAATATTGACGGAAAAATCTGTGGTATTTATCAATCTACCGATAAAGGAGAAACATGGACTGTAATAGGTCCAGGAGGAAGTCCTCAGTTTGACCCTTATGGAGGTAACGGATGGTATGCTTGTGCATTAGCTGTTCATCCAACAAATGCAAATAGAATTATTACCGGAGGATTAGATATGTGGCAATGGCAATCAGGCAATACATGGGTAAAAATTTCAACATACAATACATCTTATCTCAATGGGTTTTACATACATGCAAGCCAGCATACATATGTATTCGATAAAAATAACTCTAGCGTACTTTATATCGGCAACGATGGCGGTATTTCAAAATCAACAGACGGTGGAACAACCTTTAAGGTTATAAATATTGGTTACAAAACCGCAGCAACATTTACAGTTGCTCAATCATACGACGGACTTGCAGCTGCGGGAACACAAGCTAATGGTACAATTTATCTTGACAAACTGGGAAATACTTCTCTGACTGCAAAGAGTTTTTACTCCAGCACATCAGATGGATACAGCGATTGCGGCCAAACAGCATTTTCTTTAATTCATAAAGATTTGATGATGCTTTCTCTTGCATACGGAGGTATTTACAGGTCACCCGACAGAGGTGGACAGTTTACATATTTTGGTTTAAGCACTACAGCAGGTGCAGTTGATAAATCTGGCTACATCACACCTTATGTTTTATGGGAAAATTTTCATAATCCTTATAGTTTAGATTCTACAGATTTCATAAACGGAAGTGATACTATTTTTGTGGGCGATTTAATTACTTTAAAAAGCAGGAATTTTGAATTCCCTGTCAAACATATTGTTACCTCTTCTGAAGGAACCATTCTTCCTCATGATACTGTTAAGTTTCAGGATAGCGTACAATCAAAGATGTTTATAGGAAGAAACGGTGACATATGGTTTACAAAAGACCCTTTGGTTTTCGGAGGCTTTGTTACAAGGTGGGTAAAAATGTACAGCCAGCCGGTTGATGTTAACAATCCTGTTAAAAGCACTTATACGGCAATTGCAATTTCAAAAGACGGAAATGTAGTATTTGCAGGTACAGCAAACGGGAAATTATACAGAATAAAAGGATTACTTTACAACGAAGATTCGGCGCATTGTTATAAGAATTCAAGCCAATATGCTTTGGATACGGCAACAATTGCAGACTATCCTAACAGAGTAATTACATCAATAGCAACAGACCCAAATGATACAAATAATGTTATTGTAACTTTAGGTAATTACGGCTATAATGATTATGTTTATTACTCGGATAATGCTTTGGATTCAGCTCATCTTGTTGTATTCAGTTCAAAACAAGCTAATCTTCTGAAAGCTCCCGCTTACAGTTCACTTATTTTACAGTGGAATTCAGACAAGGCATTGGTTGGTACTGATTATGGAGTTTTTTCCACTGCAAACTTATTTGATGCCACGCCGGTATGGGAAGACGAAAATGGCGGGGAACTCAGCTGCCATGTTCCTGTTAGCATGATAAGACAACAAACAAGTGTCGGTGAAGGTCCATACTGGACAAACAATGCCGGTGTTATTTATATAAGCACACTCGGCAGGGGAGTATTTGAAGCAAGGAATTACCTGAGCGTACCAGACAGAAAGGGAAATCCTTCAGTTAAAAATTCTCTTGATGTTTATCCGAATCCGGCATCAAATTCTGCAACAATTACATATACTTTGCAAAACACATCAGATGTTAACATAAACATTTACGATTTGCAGGGAAGAACTGTTAAATCAATTATTTTGGCCAAACAAACCAAAGGAAAACACAACACTGAAATTAATTGCAGCGGTTTGTCATCCGGAACCTATATTTTGGAATACAGGACTACTGAAAAATCTGTAACTTCAAAATTAATTATTACAAGATAAAAGAAAATTTGGTTTAATAAATAAGTTTAAAAGACCTTGCATTTTTTGTAAGGTCTTTTTTTAATTACCGCAATATTTGCAAGATAGACCTATTATATTTTTTAAGAGATTTACTTTTTATTTTTAAAATATAATTTATACATTTGCACGTTTTTTTTAATTAACAGATTGAATTACTTTAAGCAATTTATATTGCATTATAAAGAGTTAAGTATTGGAAAACACAATTATAGTTTTTGTATTGACAAAAGGTTCTTTGAAAAAAATGAATATCCCGAGGTGAAAAGCGGTAAGGTGAAAGTTGACCTTGAACTTGAAAAAAAAGAAAAATTGTTATTCTTAAGATTTCTTATTTCAGGAAAAGTTACTGTGATGTGCGACAGATGTCTGGACTACTATGACCAGCCTGTTGAAGGAGAGGAAGCCCTTACACTGAAAATAGGAAATGCAAGTGTCGAAGAAAGTTATAATGTATCAACAATTTCCGAAGCGCAAAATGAAATAGATATAAGTGATTACATATATGAATATATTTGCCTTTTAATACCTTTAAAACGTGTTCACCCCGAAGACAAAAACGGAAAGAGTTTATGCAATAAGGAAATGATAAATAAAATAAACGAATTATCAGTTAATGATTCTATAGATTCAAGATGGGAAATTCTTAAAAAAATCAGTTTCAATAATTAAAAAATTAAATAATTTAATATGCCAAATCCAAAACGAAGACACTCCGCTCAAAGAAGAGATAAAAGAAGAACACATTATAAAGCAAAGGCACCATCGCTGACTGTATGTTCAAATTGCGGAGCAGCAATACAGCTTCATAAAGTATGCAGCGAATGTGGTTACTATAGAGGAAAATTAGTGGTTGAAAAAAATACTAACAAGTAAATTTTAAATATAATTTAAAATGAAAATTGGTTTAGACGTTATGGGTGGTGATTTTGCCCCAAAAGCAACAATTGGAGGCGCAATACAAGCTCATAAAGAACTTTCATCCGATACAATAGTACTTTTTGGAGATAAAATTATTATCGAAAAAGAATTAAGAGAACACAACACAGATGCAAGCAATTTTGAAATAGTTCATGCTCCTGAAGTTATTTTAATGGGAGAATCTCCAACCAAAGCTCTTAGTCAAAAACAAAATTCAAGCATTGCTTTGGGTTTTCATTATCTTAAGAACAATAAAGTTGACAGTTTTGCAAGTGCCGGAAATACAGGCGCTATGCTTGTCGGCTCAATGTATTCCGTACAACAGATTGAGGGAATATTAAGACCCTGCACAACTGTTATACTTCCTAAAGAAAACGGTAGTGTTGGCATTCTGCTGGATGTTGGAACAAATCCTGATGCCAAACCCGAAGTTCTTTACCAATTTGCCGTTTTGGGTTCAATTTACGCAGAATACGTTTATAATATAAAAGAACCAAAGGTTGGACTTTTAAACATAGGAGAAGAAGAGGAAAAAGGAAATCTTCTTTGTCAGGCAACATATAAACTGATGAAAGAAAAAAAAGA
>JAQUPB010000002.1 GCA_029004185.1 Bacteroidales bacterium
CTGATGCCATACGTTGCATTTGCAGTTTTCCTGATTGTAAATAAAATTGCAAACCACGACATTACTCCTTTTTATATTTATGTTTTCATAATTGTTTTTCTGGTGATTGCCGATATTTTAAGCAAAGGAAATCCCGCACGACAACTTTTACTTTTTTCTTCGATTGGAATTATCGCATTGTTTGTCGGAATGTTGGCAGACGGAATGGTCAGCGTTTTTGCATTCATAAGCGTTGGATTGTTTTGCAGTACTTTGTGGCCGTGTATTTTTACATTAGCAATTTCGGGACTCGGAAAACATACAAGCGAAGGCTCAAGTTTTTTAATAATGATGATTATGGGCGGCGGATTTATCAGTCTGCTTCAGGGATACCTCTCTTCTGACAATTTACTCGGAATACAATGGAGCTATTTGGTGGGTGTTGCCTGTTTTGTTTATCTTGCCTTTTACGGATGGAAAGTAAAACATATTCTTAAAAAACAGGGAATAGAATATGATAGTGCAAAATCACTTGCTTCGGGACATTAACTTATGAAGTAGGAGGTATGAATTAAGAAGTAAAACTTAGCGTCTTCGCGCCTCTGCGGTAAATTTTAAATATTTGTTCCGACAAAATTAATTTCATTTACTAATAAATGCCGTAACTGTATTTATCGTTTCTTTCACTGCAATTTCCAGATCATCATTTATTATTATTTTATCAAATTTGTCTTCATAAGTAAGTTCCATTTTTGCCCTGTCAATTCTTATTTTCAGGGTTTTTTCGGTTTCGGTGCCTCTTTTTTTCAGGCGTTCTTCAAGGACTTCAATCGAAGGAGGTTTTATGAAAATCAATATTGCTGCTTCTTTGTATAATGTCTTAATATTAACCCCACCAACTACATCAACATCAAAAACAATATTATTTCCATTGTTCCGGATTCTGTCAATTTCCGATTTTAATGTTCCGTAAAAACAATTTTTATAAACTTCCACCCATTCGAGAAATTCACCTTTATTTATTTTTTCTTTGAATTTATCGGCATTTAAAAAATAGTAATCCTTGCCTTCAATTTCATAATATCTTTGCAGGCGGCTTGTTGCCGAAACCGAAAATTCAAGATTCATTCCCGATTCAAGCAAACGCTTTGCAATTGTCGTTTTTCCCGAACCCGACGGCGCCGACAGTATGATTAGCTTATTATCCATTTAAAATAATTTTTCAAAATTTGTGTGTTTAACTTTTTAAATGCGTGTTTTCAGTTTACAGTCTTCAGTTTCCAGTTATTGAAAAAAATTATTTTTCTTCCGGAGAATAATATGATTTTATTTTTTTGTTTACTTTTTTATAACTCACTAATCCTATAATTCCAATTACTACAGCTATTGTAACAAGTATAATTCCTAAAAAAACCACAAAAGAATCTTTATTAAATACCTTAATTAAAGTAATTCCCGAAGCAAGAAGCATAATTACTGTGCGTGAATATGACAAAATTGTTCTTACGTTTGCAAGCTTTGTTCTGTCAATTGCCAGATGATCCCGTATAATTAATTTTGAATTTTCCATTTTTTTAACTGAAAACTATAAACTGTGAACTGGAAACTGTTATAAAACATTCATAAGTTGTTCTTTTATTTTTTCAAGTTCATCTTTCATAATAACAACTTTTTTCTGAATATCTACATTATTTGCTTTTGAGCCTAGGGTATTGATTTCTCTGCCCATTTCCTGCGAAATGAAACCTAGTTTTTTCCCCTGCGAATTTTTATCCGCCAAGGTTTCAAGAAAATAATTGCAATGACTTTTCAATCTAACTTTTTCTTCGGTTATGTCAATTTTTTCGACATAAAAAACCAATTCCTGCTCAAGGCGGTTTTCATCAATTTTATTTTTGTCAATTACATCCAACAAGTTATTCTGTAATCTTTGTTTTATACTTTTTAATCTTACCAGGTCAAGTTTTTCTGTTTCTTTTAAAAGTTTGAAAATTAAATCAATTCTTTTTCTGAAATCTCTTTCAAGTTTAATACCCTCGCTTCTTCTTGATTTGTCAACTTCTTCAAGCACCTTTACAACTGTTTTATAAATGAAGTCCCATTCTTTTTCGTCCATTATCGATTTTTCAGGTTTTAATACATCGGGCATTTTCATTATTAATCCGATATAATCGGTTTTATTTTCCTGATTAATTTCTTTGGAAAGAGATTTAAGTTCAGAATAATATTTCAGAGCAAGTGGTTTGTTAAATGAATAATTCGGATTTTCTGCCGAATTTTCAATAAACAGAGATAATTCAATATTTCCCCTCTCGAGCGATTGGGCTATCAGAGAACGCAACTGCATTTCCTTTTCACCATAAACCGAAGGCATGCGGATTTTTACGTCAGACTGTTTTCCATTAACTGATTTTATTTCCGCAGTTACTTTAAAATTCTGGCTTTCGCAAATTGCCTTACCGAAACCCGTCATTGATTTTATCATAATAAAAAGATTTAAAAGCCAAATTTAGTAAATACTCTTAAATTTTTTCATTATTGCCTGATAAAAAAAATACATCAGGGCTAAAGCCCATTCATGGCGGGTTTTATAACCCCGACCTTAAGGTCGGGGTTACTGAAAAATGCATTTTTTGGACTTTAGTCCTGATTTTTTATGACTTTTATATATTTTTAAATATTAGATAATAATGAAACTTTTTAACAAAATACATTCTTTAGTCAATTTTTTCTATTTTTGAGAAAATAAAGTATCGAAAAAAATGAATATTCTTCATCCTCTTGAGGAATTAAAAAAACGGCCTCTTTTGCTGAGTGTTTTATGTGTGCTTACAATTTTAGGGAATTGCATAATGATATTAAGCGGTTTGTTTTCATTGCTTGCTTTAAAAATTGTTTATTATTTTTCAATATTTCCTATTCAAAACGAGCTTGTTTCTTATATTTTGTCGGGAGGTTCGGTTTTTGCAATAACTTCCATATTCCTGTGTTTTTTTACCATTGCCGGAACAATAAAAATGTGGAACTTACGCAAAATGGGATTTTATCTTTATCTGATATCAAAAGCAGCTTTTATTTTAACTCCTTTTATTTTTCTTGTCCCGGGAATTCTGGATCTTAATTCTGTTTTAAAAGGATTAATTCCGTATATTGCATTAACTTTTTTATTTGTAATTTTATATTTTCTAAATTTGAAATATATGCACGATTAAAAATATTGCTTAATTGTTTTATTGTTAAATTGTTGTTTTCATTGTTGAGTGCAGAAATTAATATTATTTTTTAACAATTTAACAATTAGACAATTAAACAATGAAGTCAATAGAAACATTATTCATAAAAAAAATGTAAAATATAATTTATAACTTAAATAAAGATTATTTAAAAAATACAATCGGAGGAAATTCCAATGGCTAAAAAAAATGAAAATAATGCTGGTCCGCAGAAAAGCTTAATCCTGCACCTCGAAAATGTTATAAGCGGTGAACGTCGTTTCGAAAATGTTTTTCAGTCGGTATCGAGAATGATACTTGAAGACCAGAAAAAAATAGAAAAAGCTACTGTCAACGGGCGGAGTACTTATGATTTCAAGATTTTCCGTGAAGGCAAAAAACATATTATCGGAATGTTCGATGAAATCAACAGCTTTGTTTCTTTTGTAAAAGATGCGGCTGAAAGCGGCTCTTCTGCGGAAATGGCGTATGTTCTCATAGGCGAGCCCGGCAACGGCAAAACCTTTTTTGTGGATTTTCTGTGCAAGGCATACAGAGAATTTATTTCTCTTCCCCAAAATAAAAGATATACTTTCAGTTTTAAAAATCTTGATAAAATCGGAGGATACGGCAAAATCACGAGCATAGAGTCACAGACTTTCGAAGACCCGATGATTCTTGCAATGAACCTTTTCGAAACAAAAGCTGAAAATGTTGAATTTCTGGCAAAAAACGGCGCAAATGAAAAACAAATAGAAAAGTTTTATAAAAATTATCGTCCGCTTGGTGCTTGCACATATTATATTTTTAATCAGATTAAAAATCATTGCAGCGGAAATATTGACAAGATGCTCGACTTTATTGATGTAGTTCCCGTTCAGGTTAGCGAATCGCGCGGAACAATTACGGGAAAATATGCCGCAAAAGATAAAATAACTTCTTCTGCCGTTGACTTACTTGGCGAAGAATCCTATTCACGGCTTTTACATATTGCCGAAACCGATAATCCTTACCGCTTCGATTTGCGAAGAGGAGCGTTGGCAAGGGTTGCCGGCGGCGGAATTCACTTTGCCGATGAAATTTTTAAAAACAAACGCGACCTCGTTCAGGTTTATCTGGGCGTTATCCAAAACAGAACAATCGAAATCGAAGGTTTCAAATGGCCTTTGGATACGCTAATTATAGCAACAAGCAACAATTCCGAATTTGCACGTTTCCTCGAAGAAAAAGAACAGGCACCGATAGTCGACAGATGCCGCCTGACCTATATGTCGCACAATACAAACTTCCAGCTGCAAAAAGAATTAACATCATTCTCTCTCGGCAGTCTGGAAAAAACAACGTTTGCAGGCGAAAAATTACATATCGACCCGAATTTAAATTATGGAATTTCAGTGTCGGTGGTGCTTTCACGAATGCCTTCATCCGACAAACTCACTCCCGTTGAAATGATGAAACTTGCCGCCGGTGAGGTTGCAGGCGAAAAAAGCATAAGAACATTGGCCGAAGTAATTGACGACTTAAACCGCGACCCTGATATCACAAAGCGATTCGGACAAAAAGGTCTCGGTCACAGAAACCTCGGAAGGGCAATTCAGATTTTGCTCGAACGTTCGGAAACGCAGGAAGGAAAGTGCATGTATGCAGGCGATATTTTTAAAGCACTCGAAAGCGTTATCCTTGACTATGTCCAGGATTCAAACGACAGGATTAAATATTTCAATGACCTGAAAATCGCAAAAGGGCTGCATCGTAAAAACATAATGACAACAATTTTTAATGCCTACATGGACGAGCCCAATGCAGTTGAAAGAGATGTCATGAATTATGTAAACATGATTATCGGCATTGATGCCAAAAACCTCGGACCCGATAAAATATGGACATACCGCGACCCGCAGACAAACAAACTCATTCCCCTGAAAATTGACGAAACATTCATCAACAGCGTTGAGGAACGTATGGGTCTGAAAAACGAAGAACAGAAACAAAGTTACAGAACCACGGTTGCCAAAATATACGGACAGAAAATGATAACCGATCCGAACTATAATTTCATGGACAACAACGACCTTGTGAAAGCAGTTACCGATGTACGACTGAAATCGGATGTTGCAGGTGCAGGTAGTCTTGTTGGTGCTTTGTCAAACAGAACCAACGAAGAAAATCAGAAACTTTACAACAGGATGATCGATACAATGGTTAATAAACTTGGTTATTGCACAACCTGTGCTCAGAAAACAATTGAGTATTTCTGCACGCAGGATGATGCAAATTAAAATAGTTTCAAGTTTGAGGTTTGAAGTTTAAAGTTAAAAAGCTGCGAGCTGTGAGGTTCGAGCTACGAATAGAAAAATTAATAGTTAAAAAATTGTCTTTAAGGTCAATTTATTGAAATAAAACCCGTAGGGTTTAATATTGGTAATCCCGTGCTTTAGCACGGGGTAAAGAAATAACAACACATTAAGCGTCGCAAACAAAAAATAAATTAATTGTTAAAATGTATGATGCGACGCAAAGCAGAGAGTTTATGAATAGATACAAAATAATGAATTATAATAAAACATACAATAAACTAAAAAAAGCAGGTCTTTCAAAGGAGCAGGAGGAATTGATAAACCGCGAGATTGAAATTATTAAATCGTTTGAAAACTCCAAGGGTGAAGTTCCGGAAAAGCCGAAATTTCAGGGATTGTATGACAAGAATGATTTGGAAATATTTCAGAAAATAAAACCCGATTTTGAAAAAGATTATTTACGCACATCCTTAAGAACTCTCGATGAACTTCTTGACAAGGATAAAAAAAGAGAAGCTGACGGATTTCCACGCAGAATAAAAATCGGTAAACTAATTAAAACAGGCAAAGGCAACAAGGGAAAAGTTGTGGTTGTGCCTTCTACCACCGAACCGAAATTTTATCACGACGATTCAACAACCGAAGAAAATAAAACCGGTGGCAGCGGTGAAGGCGAAGAAGGAGAAGTGATTGGCGAACAACAGGCACAGCCTGAACAGGGCGAAGGCGATGCGCAGGGCGCAGGTCAAGGCGACGGAGCCGAACACGACATCAGTTCTGAAGCATTTGACCTTGGAAGAGTACTGACTGAAAAATTCCAACTTCCTAATCTGAAAGATAAAGGAAGAAAACGTTCATTTTCGAAATATACTTACGACCTTACCGATATTAACCGCGGCTTTGGTCAGGTACTCGATAAAAAAGCAACTTTAAAGAAAATAATAGAAACCAATATTCAGCTCGGAAAAATTGATGGCACAAAACCATTCTCGGGTGAAGACCTTCTTACAAGTCCGCAGGATTATGTGTACAGAATTTTTTCAAGAGAAAAAGATTTTGAAACGCAGGCAGTGGTTTTCTTCCTTCGCGATTATTCGGGCTCAATGCAAGGAAAACCTACGGAAGTTATTACAACTCAACATTTGCTGATTTACAGCTGGCTTATGTTTCAATATCAGAGTAATGTGATAACACGTTTCATTTTACACGACACCGAAGCAAAGGAAGTTCCCGATTTTTACACTTATTACCGTTCGCAGATTGCAGGCGGAACACGTGTTGCACCGGCCTTTCAGCTTGTGAATAAAATCGTGGAAGAAGAACGTCTGGCGAAAGATTATAATATTTATGTTTTTCACGGCACCGATGGCGACGACTGGGATACCGACGGCAAAGAACTTTTGGAGGCAATAGACAAAATGACAACATACGCAAACAGAATAGGAATAACGGTTGCAAAAAATTCATGGTCGGGTGAAAATAATACTGTGGTGGAAATTAATATTAATGATTCGGGATTATTAAAGGAAAAACCGCAGTTAATAAGAATTGACGGCTTCACCGCAGAAGAAGCAACTGAAGACAGAATTATTGAGGGTATAAAAAAATTAGTAGAATAAATAATTTTAAAGATTGAAAAATTGAAAGATTAAAAGATTATGCAATATAAAAGATTTGAGGACTTGGAAATTTGGAAAAAAGCTGTAGAAATTGCAGTAATTATTTACAAATTGGCAAATACCGGAAAGTTAAAGAATGATTTTGCAACTAACGACCATTTAAGAAAAACTTCGCTTTCGATATCGAATAATATTGCCGAAGGATTTGAATACAATAACAACAATCAGTTTATTAAATATCTTTATATTGCAAAGAGTTCAGCAGGAGAACTTAGAAATCAAGTTTATGTTTTAAAAGAAGCTGAAATTATTGATAAAGAAATATACGAAAATATATATAATAGGTGTTTGGATGTCTCAAAGCAAATTTCAAATTTCATTAAATATCTGAAAACGTATCAAAAAAACAAAAAGCTTGTCAATCTTTAAATCTTTCAATTTTTTAATCTTTTAATGGAGCTAGTAAACCAACATACAAAGAAAATAATGGAGGAGTGCAAAGTCAGGGCTCGTGCTGCAGGACTTAAGTTCGATAACGAATCGCTTGAATATATTGTATCGAACATAGATATGCTTGAACTTCATCCAAAAGTTATGATTCCTACTTTATATGATTACTGGGTTAACGATGTTGAAGTTCTTAAAGAAAAAGGAAAATATTCGCTTTACCCGAATAATCCTTATGAGACGGTTATAAATTCACGTCCGGCAATTTCCTTTTACAATGATAATAATCCGGATTGGATGAACATAATGATTTTTTATCATGTTCTCGCTCATATAGATTGTTTTCAGAATAATGTATTATTTGAAAAAACATGGAATGATGATTTTGTAGGGCAGGCGCTTGCCGATAAACGGCTGGTTGCAAATCTGCGGAGCGAGCATGGACGCTGGCTTGATTATGCAATTGAATTCAGCAGGAATGTAGATAATCTTACGGGATATTTTAAAATATTGTCACTGCAGAATTTCCCTAAAAACATTGAACCATCGGCAAAAGCGAAATATTATTTTGCTACATTTTTACAGGAAAAAATAAAAATGCCCGCAAATGAAATTTATAAGGAAGTTGAAAAATTCAATAATTTCATAGAAAAGCAGGGCGATATCGGAGAAACAATGTTTTTCACAGACGTAAAAATTAAACATCCCGAATTTCAGGCATTGTACGAGCGTTTTGGTGAAGCCGAAAAACACGAAGCAACGGATGTGATGGAATTTATTAAAGATAATTCCCCGTTTTTGAAAAAGGATAATAACAGCTGGATGAAGTCGGTGATGAGTGTTGTGAGAAATACGGCACTGTATTTTGCACCGCAGATAAGAACGAAAATATTGAATGAGGGGTGGGCAAGTTATTGGCACGACCGACTTTTCATTTCCGACGACAGAATTAAAGGTCACGAAATAAATTATGCAAAATTAAATGCGGGAGTTACATCATTGAACCGTATTGGTTTAAATCCTTACGCTATTGGTTTGCGTTTAATTCAGTATATCGAAATGCTTGCCGACAAAGGAAAACTTGATTATGATTTTCAAAAGCTCGAAGATATTGATAAACGGGGAAGCTACGATAAAAAAGCAAAAAAAGGCAATGAAGCAATATTTGAAATCAGAAAAAATTTCTCCGATTTTATGCTGATAAATACTTTTATTAATCAGGATTTTGTTGATATGCATGGTTTATTTGTTGTCGGAATACGATATAATCCGCAGAGAAATACCAACGAATACTACATAAAAAGCAGGAAAGCCGCAGATTATAAAAAAATGCTTCTGGACTCATTGTATCATCCGCCTTACGTAACGGTTAATATAGCCAAAACAAGCGAAGCAAACCTTTATCTCGAACATAAATTTGAAGGAAAGCAATTGATAAATGAATTCATTTCCGATACAATGCTCGGCATTTCATATTTATGGGGTTCACAGGTTCAGCTTGAAACTACTGAAATAGTTAAGAAAGAACAGAACCAGCTTTTCAATGCTGAAGAACAGGAAGAGGAATTTGAATACAGAAAAGTGCTTTATACTTATGAAAATAAAAGCATAAATAAAGTTTACTTATAAAAAAACGCCACAGATTCGCAGATTATAAAACTACTCTTTTTTAAAATATTGTGTAAATTTAATCTGTGAATCTGTGGCAATTTTGATACGCAATATTTGTTATATGACTCTGAAAATAAATCTTAAATTAATTATTTTATTTTTTTCATTTTTAAATGTTTTTTGTGCGGGTTCGGAAAAATTAAATAATAAAACAAATGATAGTTTAGTTATGAAAATCGTTTTAAAAAGCAATGGATTCAATGATGGCGAGATGATGCCTGCAAAATTCACCTGCGATGGCGAAAATATTTCACCTCAATTATCATGGGATTCTGTTCCCGAAAAAACAAAAACTTTCGCAATAATCTGTGACGACCCAGATGCACCGATGAGAGCATGGGTACATTGGGTGATATTTAATATTCCTGCAAATATGAAAGAATTGAAAGAAGGAATGAAAAAGAATTCGATTTTGGAAAACGGAATCAAGCAGGGTACAACCGATTTTGGTGAAACGGGATACGGTGGTCCTTGTCCTCCAAGCGATACACACAGATATTATTTTAAAATTTATGCACTGGATTGTGAATTAAATCTTAAAGTCGATGCAACAAAAGAACAACTCCTGAAAGCAATGGAAGGACACATATTAGCCGAAGGTGAATTAATTGGAAAATATAGAAGAAAATAAATTCCCCAACCATATTAAATTACAATGTATTCTTTGATTTTTTTGATAAAAACTCTAAACTTGGCTTTTATTATGCAGTAAATTTTTGTATATTTGTACAAGTAAAAAATCATTCAAATGTCTGAAAAAGAAATAAAATCAAAATTAAATCCTTCTCTGTTCTGGGAATTTGATTTTAAAAAAATTGACCTAAAAAAAAACAAACCGCTTATAATTGAAAGAGTTGTTACAAGGGGTGAATTGGATGAATTTCTTACTATTCTGGCATATTATGGCGAGAAATCGATAAAAGAAGAAGTGATAAAAATCCGTAATCTTGATAAATATACTGTCAATTATTTTCATTTGGTTTTTAAAATACCAAAAAAACAATTTTTATGTTATACAAAGAGACAGTTGGATTAAAAATTTTTAATCTTATTAAAGAAATTCAAGGCTTTAAAAAGTTTAGTAAATTTTATCTGGCTGGCGGAACTGCATTGAGTTTGCAATTCGGTCACAGAAAATCAATAGATATTGATTTATTTACAGAAAAAGATTTCAATCATATTGAAATAAATAATTTTTTAAAAGAAAAATATAAAAACAGATATAAAAATTCTTTTTTAGATATTAATTCCTGCGGAGGTTTTATTGATGGAATTAAAATTGATATATTAGCCCATAAATATAAATTGCTTGATAATCCTATAGAAAAAGAAAACGTTAAATTTCTCGGATTAAATGATATTTCTGCAATGAAAGTAAATGCTATTTATTCTGATGGTTCAAGAGTTAAGGATTTTATTGATATTTATTTTTTGCTTGATAAAATGAGTTTAAACGATATTATTGAGAATTTCAGAAGAAAATATAATTCAGAAAATTCTTATTATGCTACAAAAAGCATTGTATATTTTGATGATGTTCGTTTAAATGATTTTCCTGTTATAACAGATAAAAAAATCAAATGGAAAGATATTAAATCAAGATTAATTAAAACACATGAAAGTATTATTAAAAACAAATTAAAAAAGAGTTAATTAAAAGCTAAATGAAAATTTATTCCAGAATACTTGAAAACATTAAGAAAAACAAAAAGCAGTTTGCTGTTTTAATAGACCCCGATAAACTTGAAAAGGAAGAAATTTCAAAAATTTCAAAAACGGCAAATGAAGCGGGAGTTGATTTTTTCTTTGTCGGCGGGAGTTTACTTACTAATGATAATCTTGATAACTGCATTAAAATTTTAAAACAAAATTCAAAAATTCCTGTTTTAATATTTCCCGGTAATAACCTGCAGATAAACCAGAATGCCGACGGAATACTTTTCCTTTCACTTATTTCGGGCAGAAATGCCGAAATGCTTATAGGGAAACATGTTATTGCGGCTCCGTATATAAAAGCTTTTGGTCTCGAAGTTATTCCCACCGGCTATATGCTTATTGACAGCGGAAAAGCGACAACCGCTTCGTATATGAGTAATTCATTTCCCATTCCCCATGAAAAAGATGAAATTGCAATGTGCACGGCTATGGCAGGAGAAATGCTCGGATTGAAAACGATATATATGGATGCAGGCAGCGGTGCTGAAAAATCAATTTCTGCAAAAATGATTTCAAAAGTGAAACAGAATATTTCAGTTCCTTTAATAATAGGAGGAGGAATAAAAACTTCAGAAAAAGCAGTTGAATGCTGTAGGGCCGGTGCTGATATTATTGTTATAGGAAATGCAATAGAAGATAACTTTCAGCTTATAGGAAGCATTTCCGGTGCTTTGAAAAAAATATAAAAAAATCTCTTTAATATTTTCTCACCAAATCTTTATCGAGCACATAAACGCAAATATGTTTTGCTCCTTCCTGTGTATAGCCGAATTTGCATTTAAGATTTGTGATAAGCATTTTGATTTCTTTCTTCAGTTTTTCGTCGTAAGCATTGAAAGTTTGTGTGCCGAAATCAATTATTCCTCTGCGGAAATTAGCGTTATCAATGTATGGAGTAAGTGAATTTTCTTTAAGGTTTCTTGTAAACTTATTGAAAAGATGTTTGTACTGTTCGGTATCGGTAATTTTCTTTCCCGAAAGTTTTATTTCCTGCGATAGTGTTTTTGAGACGTATTCGCTTTGCATGTCCTTTCTGAATTGTATTCTTTGTTCTTCCGAACTTGTTGTTCCGAGAAACATTGCTTCGAAATTTTTGAAGAAATTATCTGAAATTTCAATCAAATGGCCTGTATTGGTACATTTCACTTTTTCGCCGGGTTCATAATTTATTGCAAAAAGATAATCCTGTATATCGTTTGAAATCTGGGTTTCGTTGAAAAAATACATAGATTCTTTAACTTCCTGCAATACGTTGAAATCATACAAATCCTCGAGCGATTGAATAAATCCTTCGGGAATATATTCGACAAGCTTTTCACTGTCCTGCAGGAAAAATGATTTTACCATTTCCATTGTTACAGGCTTTCCTGTTTTTGTATATTTTGAAATGAATGAATTGAAAACATTAAGAGATTGACGTCCCGAAATGCCATGTGCACCCTCATTTTCAGAATCGGCAATTATTTCTTTTCTTGTCTGCCTGTCGAAAGTTTTTATGTCTTCTTCGGAAAGCCAGGTCGGGATTTTGCCGGTATAAATGTCCATTTTCAACAACATCAGGTTCCTGTCGATATACTTTCTGTATTTCTCCGAATCCTGTATCCATCGGTTTATTGCGGGCGAATCTAAATTCAATCTTGTGGAAATAATTATTTTTGCAAAATTACTCAATACTCTCGGCAGGAATTTAGAAGTAACCGATTCGCTGAACTTGTTTTTATAAATTGCCACTTCGGTGTTATAATCGAGAATATAAGGAATACAAACTGTTATAACCCTGTCCTGAAATGATTTCACGTTTTCATAATGCCGTTTATCTTCGGGATTTATCAAACCCACGAATAATGTTTTTATTCTTTCCTCAACAAGTTCGACTTTATGAACGCCATCGCTGATAATGCCGTGCAGATCAATCAGTCTTTCAACATTGTGTTCTTTAATATCCATTATTGTATGTACGCCGTTGTTGGTGCTTGCGAGATAAGAATGAATGTATTTTATTTCATCATTTTTAAATAATTCATTTATATTTTTCTGCAATGTAGGATTCGTTATTGGTTTTTTCATAACTTCATCACCGGGATTATAAACGCTTACACCGCTTCCGAACTGCCTGCTGAAATCCATCCTTCTTGCGTTTATCATGTTGAAAATTTCGAGAGGGTCGCCGACTTTATTAATAAGGTTATTATAAATAGAGCTACAGATATGACAAGGAGAATCTTTTAAAATCCATTCATATTCTTTATCATTAAAAATTTTATGCTTGAATTTTTCATCGGAAATAAGTTCGTCGAGAAAATTTTTTCTGAATGCTTTTGGTATTTGAAGAATAGGATGGTCGTGGCTCGGACATGGAACATCCAGAAACTTTTTCGGGTGAGTTGTTTTCAGATATTCTTCAGAAGATTGCTTGAGATTACTTTTTCCGCTTTCTTCTTTGCCGAAAATATTTATTTGATTTTGAAATTCCTGAAAATTGGAGATTTTATCAACATCAAGCCGCCAGTATGTTTCAAACATAAAACCCTCAGGAGTTTTAGTGTATGCTTCAAGCTGAAGAAGGAGATTATTTAGAAATGTGCTTTTGCCGCTTCCCGGAGGTCCTTCGAAAAGGTAAATATGATTGTTTTGTATACCCTTTTTAAAACTCTTTGCAAGATTCATAAACCGATTTGCGAACAAGCGGTCTGCAAAGAAAGGGTCATCACAATCCCGTACAAACATTTTCGAAAAATCGTATCGTACAAAACCTATTGAATCGTTTGAAACTTCGTATTCATCTTTGCCTTCAGGAACAAAGTAATGAACCATGTCGTGAAAAAGCTGGAAAATATTCCTGAGTGCAAGTTCGGGCTGGTCGGCAACCAGATAAAGAAAATCGTTAAAAAGAATAGGCAGGCGGTTTTCTTTTTCGCGGATGTCATTGCTCAGGTTTATCAATACTTCAAGGCGCTTACCTCTGCCCTGGATTTCTTCGAAATTTTCGATTTTTTTTACTTTGGTTTTCGGCTTTTTTTGTTTTGACATAATGCTGAAATTTGCAATAAAATTAGTAAAAGATTAAAGATTAAAAATTAAATTTAATAAATTTATTTATAAGTACTTCTGAATTCTTTGTTAATTTTGTTGATGTAAAAAATAGTTAAATATGACGATTAGAAAAATTATTGCAGTCACAGTAATTATAATTGTGGTTTTAGCTGCAATCTGGTTATACAGAAATCGATGTTACTTGAAAAAATTATATGTTGAATCGCGGACCGATCTGAAAATACCTTATTGCAACCAAAAAGGAAAAACGTCAAATATAAACTTCAGCAATGTAAATTGGGTTCACAGGGTTAACAGCATTGAACGATATTTTGAAATTTGCGAAAAATATAACGGAATTGAAATTGATGTAAATTTTGATAGCGAAAAAAATTGCTTTGATGTATATCATGCCCCAAAGTCCTCTGTAAATCTTTGTCTGGAAGAGATGCTGAAAAATGTAAAAAATCCCGAAAAGACTTTTTACTGGCTAGATTTCAAAAACCTTGATTCAACAAATTACATCCCTGCTCTGAATAACCTCAACAGTATTTGTGAAAAACTTAAAATCAAAAACAATTTAATAGTTGAATCCTCAAATCCTGTTATACTTTCTCATTTTACCGATTCGGGATTTTATACAAGTTATTATATTTTTACTTTTAATCCTTATGCATTGTCAGATTCTGTTGCAAATTACTATTATGAAAAAGTATGCGCAATACTTGATAAAAGCAGAGTTTGTGCAATATCGGGTTATGCCCAGCAGTTGGTTTTCATGAAACATTTTCCGGGTTACGATTTCTTATTATGGAACCTAGAAAGCAATAAATTTTGGAGTAATATTTTTAATAAAAGATATAAATCAATAAAGAATGTAAAGGTAATATTGGTTAAAGACATTACTAAAAGTTATATATGATAATATTTAAAAGAAAATACGATTTAGCATTTATTGTATATACGGTATGCTTTCCTGCAATTGCGTGTTTGCATGCCGAAAACATCACTATAAATAATTTTATATTAGCAATATTTTTGTCTTTATTGATAGGAATAATAGTGTATCTTATTTCGCTGAATTTTGATGGTATTGGCAGAAAATTATTTTTATGGTGCTTTTATATTATTCTCATAATTCCTTCGGTCATTGTTTTATCATATATTTTAATTGACGGAACTTTAATAAAAGGTTCAAATTATTTTATAGTTTTTGAAACAAATTTCAATGAATCTTCAGAGTTTTTGAGCGGATATTTATCAGCAAAAACAATAACTATATTATTAATATACGCGTTACCTTCAGTTGCATATCTGGTTTTTTCGAAAAAAAGCATAATTGATTTCAGAAATAAAAAGCTTTTTTCATTTTCAATTAAAAGAGAGAAAAAGTCATTAGTATTAAAATATAAATACACGGGAATTGTCTTTATACTGTGCCTGATCTTTTTGTTAAAAAATGAAAATATTACAAGGAATAATTATATTCTGGATTTTTACAGAAGTTTTTATTCTTTCAGGAAAATAATAATAAAATATAAGGAATGTGAAAGTAAAAGGAATGTAAAAAACTTTATTGTTACGACTTCTTTACCCAACAGTGCAAATAAGACATTTGTAATTATAATCGGAGAGGCGTTGTCAAAACACCATATGTCTTTATATGGATATGAAAGAAAAACAAACCCACTGCTCGAAAAAATCAAAAATGAACTTCTCGTTTATAATAATGTGATTTCTCCTCATTCACATACGCTGGAAGTAATGAGATGTTTATTGACTTTTGCCGATAATGAAAATGAAAAACCTTATTTTGAAAAACCTTCAGTAATTGAATTATTTAATAATGCCGGCTTTGAAACATATTGGATAGAAAATCAGGTTTCCATGAGTAAATGGGAAAATACGGGAATAATATCTAATAAAGCAAAACATTTTTATATGGCAAATTCAGATGACACCTGGTTTTATTATAGTTCTGTGTTTGATGAGTCAGCACTTAAATATCTGAATAAAATTTTGCCTGATAAAAAAGGAAAAGATAAAGTTATTTTTGTTCATTTAATGGGGAATCATGCAATTTATGATAAAAGATATCCTCATTCATTCGCGGTTTTTGATAACAATAAGGATTTTTATCAGGTAAAACAAAATTTGAAGGATAACGAAAAAAAGATTGTTAACGAATACGACAATTCGGTATTATATAATGATTTTGTGGTTTCATCAATTATCGAAAAAATCAAAAAAACCGAAAAGTTTTCATTTGTAATTTATATACCTGATCACGGCGAAGAGGTTTATAATTTCAGGGATTATTACGGACATACTTTTTCAAGCAAGTCAAGTTATATGTGTGAAATACCTTTTATACTCTGGCGTTCGGAAGAGTTTAAAAAAGAAGTTAGTATTTCGGTTGACACGACAAGACCATATTCAACCGAAAATCTGATATATTCCCTATCCGATTTGGCAAGACTGAATTATAATGATTATGATGCCGGTAAGAGCATATTTTCCAAAGAATTTATTGTAAGAAAAAGAATGGTCGGAGAACTCACATATGAAGAGCTAAAAGCAAAAACATTATCCCTTGGCAAGAATTAAAAAGCTTCAAACAATGAGTTAATTCACGCTTTCCTCCAGCACCTCATCCTTTTCAATTCGCAGATTTTCAATAATAAAATTTTGTCTTTCGGGAGTGTTTTTACCCATGTAATAACTGAGAATTGAATCAACAGAATCGTCTTTACGCATAATGACAGGGTCGAGACGCATTGATTTTCCTATGAATTGCTTGAACTCGTCGGGAGAAATTTCGCCCAGACCTTTAAATCGGGTGATTTCGGGCTTTACACCGAGTTTATTTATTGCATTTATTTTTTCGTCTTCGGAATAACAATAAATAGTTTCTTTTTTGTTTCTAACCCTAAACAAAGGTGTTTGCAGAATATATAAATGTCCGTTTTTTACAAGATCAGGAAAAAACTGAATGAAAAAAGTAATAAGCAGTAAACGTATATGCATCCCGTCAACATCAGCATCAGTGGCAATTATAATGTTGTTATATCTTAAATTTTCCAGGTCTTCTTCAATATCCAGCGCACTTTGCAAAAGGTTGAATTCTTCATTTTCATAAACAATTTTTTTCGACATTCCATAACAATTCAGCGGTTTTCCTTTTAAGCTGAAAACTGCCTGCACATTTACATCTCTTGCTTTTGTAATTGAGCCGCTTGCTGAATCTCCTTCGGTGATAAATAATGTTGTATCCAGCCTGTCTTCGTGGTTTGTATTGTAATGATTACGGCAATCACGGAGTTTTTTATTATGCAGGTTTGCTTTACGGGAAGTTTCACGCGATATTTTTTTTATGCTTGCTATTTCTTTTCTTTCTTTTTCCGACTGAAGAATTTTTCCAAGCAATGCTTCAGCCACATCGGAATGAATATGAAGATAGTTATCCAGCTGACGTTTTACGACATCATTAATGTAGTTTCTGACTGTAGCGCCGTTTGGTTCCATTAATGTCGAACCGAGTTTTGTTTTTGTCTGCGATTCGAAAACGGGTTCATGAACTTTAACGCTTATTGCTGCAATTATTGATGTTCTTATGTCCGAAGGGTCAAAATCTTTTTTATAAAATTCGCGGATTGTTTTTACGATAGCTTCCCTAAAAGCCGCCTGATGTGTGCCTCCCTGTGTTGTATGCTGCCCGTTTACAAAAGAATAATATTCTTCACCATACTGGCTTGTTAAATGAGTCATTGCAAACTCAAAATCATTTTCAGCAATATGAATGATGGGATAAATCAGAGAACTGCTAATGTTTCTTTCAAGCAAATCGGCTAATCCGTTTTCCGAAATAAATGAATTTCCATTATAATTTACTGTTAGCTGCTTATTCAGAAAAACATAATTCCATATCAGGTTTTCGATATATTCATTAAAAAAATGATATTTACCGAATATTTTTTCGTCAGGAATAAAAGAAATTATTGTTCCGTCATCCAGGTCGCATTTATGTTCTTTTTCTTCTTTTGCAACATCACCCTGCTGGAATTCCACAATCTTGGTTTTTTTATCCCTTATTGCCTGTACACAAAAATAACTCGACAAAGCATTAACAGCTTTTGAACCCACCCCATTCAATCCTACGGTTTTTTTAAAAACTTTAGAGTCGTATTTTGCTCCTGTATTTATTGTTGAAACACAATCTATAACTTTGCCAAGAGGAATCCCCCTGCCATAATCCCTTATGGTTACTTTATTTTCTTTAACCGAAATATCTATTTTTTTCCCATAACCCATTATAAACTCATCAATGGAGTTATCAATGGTTTCCTTAATCAATACATAAATACCGTCATCATGGGAAGAACCGTCTCCAAGTTTCCCGATATACATTCCGGGGCGAAACCGTATGTGCTCTTTCCAGTCAAGCGACTTTATGCTTTCTTCCGTGTATTTTTCCACAACCATAACTTTTTTTTGCAAAGATAGTTAAATACAAATTTAAAATTAAAGTAAAAATTTATAAGTGGTTGAAATTTAGCCGATAAATTTTTTTTATAATAATTATGTTTTTATATTTGCTGGCTAATCAAACAAATATATACCTATATATATGAATAAAGCTTCGGTAGACAGACAGAGCAAGATAAATGAAGCAGTTGACAAACTCAAAGCAATTGCACATCCGATCCGACTTGATATAATTGAATTGCTTGGAAGAAATAAAAAAATGACTGTCACCGAAATATATATTGAGTTGAATTTGGAACAGGCAATTACTTCACATCATCTGGGAATATTAAGAGATAAAGGCATACTGCGTGCTGTCCGCAAAGGAAAAAACATTTACTACATTATTAAGCAGGAAAATATTTTAAAAATTATTGACTGCATTTCAGAATCTATGTAACTTTGAAGGTTTTTAAAGACATAATTTAATCTGGAAAATTCCCGTTTACATCATATTTTAAATTCCTTACCCGGCAAACCCGGCATATATCAGTTTTTCGACTGCAATGGAACTATCATATATATCGGTAAAGCAAAGAATTTAAAAAAAAGAATCGTATCTTATTTCAAGGGAAATTTCAGCAGCGGCAAGACAGCCGTAATGATTGGCAAAACCGATGAAATAAAATATATTGTTGTAGATTCCGAGGCAGATGCTTTGCTACTTGAAAACAATCTGATAAAAAAATACCAGCCACGCTACAATATTTTATTGAAGGATGATAAAACTTTTCCCTGGATATGCGTCAAAAAAGAACATTTTCCGAGAGTTTTTTCTACAAGAACAGTTTTAAAAGACGGTTCACATTATTTCGGACCTTATACTTCGGTGCGGTTGCTTCATACTTTGCTTGAGCTTATAAAAAAATTATACCCTTTGAGGAACTGCAATTACAAACTTTCCGAAGAAAATATTAAAACTAAAAAATATAAATTATGCCTGGAATACCATATCGGGAATTGCAAAGGACCGTGCGAAGGACTACAAACCGAAGAGGATTACGAACAATCAATTTTGAATATTAAAGATATTTTGAAAGGAAATATTGTTAAAGTTATAGGATATTTAAAAACCTTAATGAAAGATTTTTCCGCTGATTATGAATTTGAGAAGGCGCAAATAGTTAAGGAAAAACTAGGACTGCTTGAAAAATTCCAGAAAAAATCAACAATTGTAAATCCCGAAATTGATAATGTTGATGTTTTTTCAATTGTTACCGATGAAAAATACGGATATGTAAATTACCTGAAAGTCTTAAATGGAGCAATAATACAAATTCACACCATAGAACTGAAAAAGCAACTGGATGAAACTCCCGAAGATCTTCTCTTGTTTGCAATTACCGATATTCGTCAGCGTTTTCAGAGTGAATCACCTGAAATAATAATTTCTTTTGAAATAAATGTCGAAATTCCCGGTGTAAAATTCATTGTTCCCAAAATAGGCGATAAGAAAAAACTTCTTGAATTATCGCAGAGGAATGTACAGTATTATCAACAAGAAAAACAAAGGCAGGCAGAAGAGCTAAAACAAAAAACTCCGCAAAAGAGAATACTTGAACAGATGAAGAAAGATTTACATTTAAAGGAATTGCCTCTTCAAATAGAATGTTTTGATAATTCGAACATTCAGGGAAGTCAGGCAGTTGCGGCGATGGCGGTTTTCAAAAATGCAAAGCCCGCAAAATCGGAATACAGGCATTTTAATATTAAAACCGTTGAAGGAATTGATGATTTTGCTTCGATGAAGGAAGTAGTTTTCAGAAGATACAGGCGTCTCCTGGAAGAGAAAAAAACTTTACCTCAGCTTATTGTTGTTGACGGCGGAATAGGGCAGTTAAATTCGGCTGTTGCAGCACTGGGTGAACTGAAATTAAAAAATAAAATTGCAATCATAGGCATTGCAAAAAAGCTTGAAAGCATTTTCTTTCCCGGCGATTCGGTTCCTTTATTTCTGGATAAAAAATCGGAAACGTTAAAGGTAATTCAGCAAATCCGCAACGAAACCCACCGCTTCGGAATTACACATCACAGGGGAAAAAGAGAAAAAGAAACAATAAAAACGGAAATTACAGGAATAAAAGGAATTGCCGGAGAAACTGCAAGAAAGTTATTGACTGAATTCAAATCGGTTGCTAATGTGAAAAAAGCGAAGTTTGAAGAAATCGAAAAAATAATTGGTAAAGCAAAGGCAAAAATTGTTTTTGAATATTTCAGAAAATAAGACGCTGATTTATTATGAAAAATATGAAAAAAACGCTGATTATAAAATCATAATTTTTCTGTGTTAATCTGCGTCTAATTTTTAATTAAATTTGCAAATCATAAAAAATATAAATTTGGATTAAAGGAATGAAAAATATAAAATTCATAATTTTTTTATTGTTTGCCTTTTTTTCTTTGGTTTTAAGTACTTCTTCATTTGCCCAATCGCCGCCATCTTCAATAAAAAAACAAAAGAAAAATCTTGATAAAAGAAAAGAAGACCGCAGAAATGCGACAGTAGATGCTTATACAAAAGGATTGAAAAGACATCTGAAAATCCAGACAAAAGAAACAAGAAAAAAAATAAGAAAAGACTTAAGAAAAGCCAACAGAATAAACCAAAACAAGAGAGAATTCTTTGTAAAACGATGGTTTACCCGCAAAAGAAGATAATAAAAAATGCCACAGATTAAAGAATTGCTTTTTTTGTAATCTGTGAATCTGTGGCTAATTTGATTAGTCTAATTATTCGTTATGGAATCAAATGATAAACATAACATATGTAGATATCTATATATGTTTGGAGGATGTAATAAAATATTTTATTCTTTTTTAACGCTGATTTTTGTATTGATTGCAATTGGGATTACTGAAGATAAAGAAATTTCGGGTTCAACTTTAAAAGGTAAAAAAGCAATTGCCGACACATCAAAATTCATAAACAATTTGTTAAATTCAAATCTCGGCGGATTTGATAATATTCTTAAAAACCCAGCTAAATATGAAGTACAGATAATTTACACTCAAATAAACCGTGATAAATCTAATAAACCATCGTTCAAACAATATTCTTACCGGTTAAACTCAAACGAATATTTCAGTCCTGCAAGTCTGGTAAAACTACCTACGCTATGCGCTACCTTTGAGAAACTGAATAATCTGAAAATTGAAGGACTTTCGAAATATTCGCGTTTGAAGATTTTGAATTCTCATAAATGTCAGGTTGCAGTTGAAAAAGATACTTCCTCAGCCGATGGATTTCCAAGCATTGCCAATTATGCAAAAAAAATTCTTCTTATAAGTGATAATGATGCATATTCGCGGTTATATGAATTTTTAGGTCAGGAATATATAAACAAACGGCTGTGGGAAATGGGTTATCCGAACGCATTAATAATTCAGCGTTTCGCGTTTTGCAATTATGATGATAACAGATTTACAAATCCTTTTGTTTTTTTTAATGAAAAAGGCGATACGATTTATAAACAACAAATGGCTGAAAGTCCGCTGAAATTAAAAAACCCGCTAGGCATTGTAAAAAAAGGAAAAGCATATATGAATAGCAGCAACAAATTAGTTAATGAACCCTATGATTTCACGTATTCAAACAATTTATGTCTTGAAGACATTAATGATATTTTGATTTCCGTTATTTTTCCCGAAGTCGCACCGAAGAATAAAAAGTTCAATCTTACAAATGAAGATTATAAATTTCTGTATAAATATATGTCAATGCTGCCAAAAGAATCCGACCGCCCTTCTTATAAAAGCGACTCGCTTTACTGGGATAGTCTGAAAAAATATTTTATCTACGGCGACAAGAAAAAAATTGATGATTACAGTAATTTAAAGTCATTCAATATTGTGGGTCAGTCATTCGGTTATTTGTCGGACTGTGCCTATATTGCTGATTTCGATAATAAAGTGGAATTTATTTTATCGGCAGTAATTTATGTAAACGAAGACCAAATTTTCAATGATGGCAAATACGAATATTTTTCAGTAGGATTGCCGTTTCTGGCGAATGTGGGAAAGGTGTTTTACAATTATGAGAAGAACAGGAAAAAAGAATATTTGCCGGATATGGGAAAGTTTAAAAATTTATAATTTTTTTAAATTAGATTGTTTTAAAACAAAAAAATAACCGCAAAGACGCTAAGGCGCGAAGAAATAAAACATGGAGATAATTTTAAAATATTTCAAGAATTTATCAGCGCAACAAATCGAACAGCTTAAAAAACTCGGCGACTTGTATGTTTACTGGAACGAAAGGGTAAATGTTATTTCCCGCAAGGATATTGATAATCTTTACGAACGGCACATTTTACATTCGTTATCAATAGCAAAATATTTTAACTTCAGCCGTTCTCAAAAAATACTTGATATTGGTACCGGGGGCGGATTGCCTGGTATTCCTCTTGCCATTGTTTTTCCGGAAGCGGAATTTTTACTTGTTGACTCTGTCGGGAAAAAAATAAATATCGTTAACATAATTATTGAAGAATTAAAACTCAAAAACATTAAAGCCGAAAAAATAAGAATGGAAGAATTAAACGGAAAGTTTGATTATGCCGTTTGCCGCGCCGTATCTGAAATTCCTGTACTGATAAAATGGACAAAGAACAAAGCCAATAATTTAATTTGCTTCAAAGGCGGCGATTTAAAAGAAGAATTAATGAACGTAAAAGAGCAAAACAAAATATATGAACTTAAGGGTTTATTTGAAGAAGAATTCTTCCGGACAAAAAAAATAGTACACTTAATTTTGCATAAATAAAAAAATCCCTATATTTGCGGCTCTATTTAAAAGACTAAGACAATGAAAAGAACATTTCAGCCCTCGAACAGAAAGAAAAGAAACAAACACGGTTTTAATGAAAGAATGTCAACAGCTAACGGAAGAAGAGTTCTGGCATCGAGACGTAAAAAAGGAAGAAAAAGACTAACAGTTTCGGACGAAAAACTGCATAAAAAATAACAGTATAAGTATAAGAAATTTAAACCCTGTTGATTTTAGGATTGACAGGGTTTTTTTATAACGTCTTTTAAACTCTGTCAGGGTTAGTCTTATAAAAACCGAAAAACCTGTCGGAGCTTGAAAACCCGACAGAGTTTTAATTTAATGTTACGTTGTTCTTTATATAAAACTTTATTTTGAGTTATAATCGTTGGGTTATTTTTTTTACCATTATTTTTTTCCATTCGGCGAAAGTACCTTCTGCAATTTGCTTTCGTGCTTCATCAGTAAGCCACATATAAAAACTTAAGTTGTGAAGAGTTGCAATTTGTGCTGCAAGAATTTCTTTTGCCGAAATCAGATATCGCAGGTATGCCTTGCTGTATTGCTCGTCAACAAAAGAATTACCGTCTTCTTCAATAGGTGAAAAATCGGTTTTCCATTTCTCGTTCTTTATATTTATTATTCCGTTTTTTGTTAAAAGCATTCCGTTGCGGGCATTACGGGTGGGGATAACACAATCGAACATGTCAATTCCAAGAGAAATGCATTCCAGAATGTCAACAGGCATTCCCACTCCCATAAGGTAACGCGGTTTTTCTTCGGGTAGAATTGAGCATACCAAACCGGTGGTTTCATACATGACTTCGCTTGGTTCTCCAACTGACAATCCGCCAATGGCATTGCCTTCCATATTACATGATGCAACAAATTCAGCCGATTCTTTACGCAAATCCTTGAAAATACTTCCCTGAACAATCGGGAACAAAAATTGCTCGTAACCATATTTTCCTTTTGTCGCATTAAATTGTTTTTTACATCTTTCGAGCCAACGATGAGTTATGTGCATTGATTTTTTAGCATAATCATATTCGCAGGGATACGAATTACATTCATCAAAAGTCATTATAATATCGGCGCCAATGCTTCTTTGAATGTCAATGACTTTTTCGGGAGAGAAAAAATGAGTTGAGCCGTCAATGTGCGATTGGAATTCAACACCATCGTCGGTTAATTTTCTTCTGTCGGCAAGTGAGTAAACCTGAAATCCGCCGCTGTCGGTCAGCATGGGTTTATCCCAGCTTATGAATTTATGTAAACCGCCTGCACCTTCAATAACATCAAGTCCGGGACGAAGATATAAATGATAAGTGTTACCAAGGATTATTTTTGCTTTTATGTCGTTTTCAAGCTCTCGCTGGTGAACTCCTTTCACGGTACCATAAGTTCCTACAGGCATAAAAACGGGAGTTTCAATTTTGCCATGAGCCGTTTCAATAATACCGGTGCGGGCTTTGGAAATTTTGTCTTTATTTAATATTTTGAAAAGCATTTTGTAAAAATAGAGAAAATTTCATAATAAATTTGCCACAGATTCACAGATTATAAAAAAGTGATTTTATAATCTGTGAATCTGTGGCGGTTTTATTTTTACAAATTTTAGAAAGCACTTGACATAGTTGTTTTAATGTTATATGTTTGTTTTGAAAAAGAATATCAATAATAAATAAAATAGTGAAAAAAATTATAACATTCTTAATGTTTATTTATCTGATAACAAACCTCTGCATTGCTCAGGAGCAGCATAAACTTATCGTTTATTTTTCATTCAATGATTCGGAATTGAATAATAAAGCCGCTTCAAGAATTGACAGCACACTTTTAAAAATTAAAAATATAAAAGACATAACGAAAGTTGAAATATCCGGTCATTGTGACAGCGTGGGCGGCGATTCTGCTAATAACATACTTTCTCAAAAAAGAGTTATTGAAGTAAAAAAATATTTAATAAAAAAAGGAATTGAAGAAAAATTTATTTCAAAATATATTGGTTACGGAAAGAAAAAACCATTAAATAAAAATCTTACCGAAGAAGAAAGAACTTTAAACAGAAGAGTTGAAATAGTTTTATACTGTAAAAAGGAAATTCCTAAAAAAGAAAATTTATCGGAACAAGTAAATAATACAAAAGTCGGAGGGAAACTTGTTTTAAATAATATTCTTTTTTATCCCGGGAGCCATGAGCTATTACCTGCTTCAAAAGATTATATTGTGGTTTTATTTAAGATATTAAAAAACAACCCTAAACTAAAAATCGAAATACAAGGTCATATTTGTTGTTTGGTTGGCACAGGAGATGGCATGGATGGGGCAACAGGAAAGTTCGATTTATCAACTAAAAGAGCCGAAGCAGTTTACAAATGTTTGGTTAATTCCGGTATAGATTCAACCCGCCTTTCATATAAAGGATATGGACATCAATATCCATTGTTTCCTGAAACCACGGAAGAAAATAAGAAAAAAAACAGAAGAGTGGAAATAAAGATTATTGAAAAGTAAATGAAGAAAAAATATTTTATTATAATATTATTTTTTATAACCAGCATAAGTTTTTCGCAAAACCTTGTACCAAATCCGAAATTTGAAGAGTATACAGATTTTCCTACAGATGACAGTATGTTATACTTACTCAAACATTGGAAAAATCCTACTAAAGGCACACCTGATTTTTGGGTATTTTCAAAAAAAATTAAAAAAAATGAAACCTTGTGTAACAATGAGGAAACAAACGGTTGTGTGGGAATTGGCATAAGACCAGAATACTCAATGTTATGGACATCTGATAATTCTAATTGGCCGGAATATTATGAATATGTTCAGGTGAAACTAAATATGGAATTGGAAAAAGACAAAGAATATGTGATTAAATGTGATGTGTATTTTTCACATAAGGGCGTATATGCCTTGGATTATCTTGGAGCAGTTCTTCTTAATGACAGCATGCATGTGGAAATTAAAAAGCGGCTGAAAATGCCGTTTGTGAAATTAAGTAATTACGGAGAAATACTTGATGACCAGAATTGGGTAAATATTTGCGGATGTTATAAAGCCAAAGGAGGCGAAAAGTTTCTGATACTTGGCGGGTTCGCAACAAAAGATGAATTTATTGTGGGAAAACATCTTACTTATGGTGAGGGAATGTATTTTGCTTACTACTCAAAAGAGTACAAAATTTATTATTACTTGGATAATATTTCCGTAGAAAAATTAAACTCAAAAAACAGTTGTAAAAAATTTGTGTTATCAAAAAAAATATTAAAAGTGGGGCAAACAATTAAACTCGAAAACATATTTTTTGAAACGGATAAATCGGTTTTGCTGAAAGAATCATATAAAGAACTAAACGAACTTTTGAAGATAATGAATCAAAACCCCAAAATGAAAATAGAAATATCAGGACATACCGACAATACCGGGAGCGAAACACATAACAAAGAATTGTCAGAAGCAAGAGCGAAAGCTGTATATGACTTTTTAATTTCAAAAGGCATAAAGGAAGAAAGAATTACATATAAAGGATACGGATATTCAAAACCCATTGCAAAAAATTCAACAGATGAAGGAAGACAAAAAAACAGAAGAGTGGAATTTAAAATAATTGAAAAATGAATTTTATTATTGTTCGAATAAAAATCTTAGATGTAATTCAATCATTTTATTAATTGTTTTAATAAATGTCGCCGCCTACAGGGCTTAATTTTGTTTTGTAATTAATTGCTACCAATATTTAGTCCCATACGGGACGTAATGTTGGTAGAATAATGAAACCTCAGCTATTCGAAGTTCCATAGGAACAATACATGATGATGAATTATTATCCAAAACTATTTAGGGATTGACATCTTACAGCTATTTTAATAACTTGTTAAAAAAATAATTTTATTGGTTTTCATAATAGAAGTAACTTAGCAATTTAACTTTAACCGGAAAAATGATTTTTGAACAGATAGGATGGATTGAGATAATTGCGATTATTTTTATTTTTTCTTTTGCAATACAGCTTTTTTACTATTTATTTTTTTTCGCAAGACTTGCATTTTATAAACCAAAGCAAACAAGCAGTTCAAAAGAGCCCGTGTCGGTTGTTATTTGTGCGAGGAACGAAGCAGATAACTTGCAGGAAAACCTCCCTCTTATTTTACAGCAGGAATATCCGCAATACGAAGTTGTGGTTGTAAACGATTGCTCCGACGACCACACCGAATTTGTTTTGCACGATTTTGCAAAAAAATATTCTCATCTTAAAATCATCAATCTTTTAAAAAATGTAAATTTCTTTTCGGGAAAGAAATTCCCGCTTTCCATAGGTATTAAATCGGCAACGTATAATAATCTGCTTTTAACCGATGCCGACTGCAAACCAAACAGTAAAAACTGGATAAAGTCAATTGCTGAAAATTTTCTTGAAAAAACTGATATAGTCCTTGGTTACGGAGCTTACGAAAAAAAGAAGGGCTTGCTTAATAAGCTGATCAGGTATGACACTTTTTTCATTGCCTTGCAGTATCTGTCGTTTGCCCTTGCAAAAGTTCCTTATATGGGGGTGGGGCGTAACCTTGCTTATAAAAAGGATTTGTTTATCGGAAACAAAGGGTTCACTTCGCATTACAATGTACAGTCAGGCGATGATGATTTATTTATAAACAACGTGGCGAATAAAAACAATACGGGAATTTCAGTAAACAGCGACAGCCACATTTTATCCGGTCCGTGCAATACTTTTTCGGGTTGGATAGTGCAGAAAAAAAGACATTTGAGTTCGGGCAGTTTATATAAGTTTAAGCATAAGTTTTTGCTCGGAATGTTCATCCTTACCCAATTCCTGTTTTTTATGACATTCATTGCTTTAATATTTTTGAGTTTTCAGGTAATTACCCTTATTTTTGTTATTTTATTAAGACTTGTAATTCAATTACTCATATTTAAAAATTGCATGAAAAAGTTGAATGAAAAAGATTTATTATTAATTTCGCCGTTGTTTGAAATATTTTTCATAATTTTCAATCCGATTATTTATATTTCAAATAAGTTTTATAAAATTCATGCATGGAAATAACAGCCAATCTTACCAATAAGGCGTTACGGGATTACAAGCTTGTTGTTGCAGCCATCGAAGGCGGCGACCAAAAGGCTTACTCCCAGCTTATGGATAACTATAAAGATTCGGTTTATTTCATGCTTTTGAAAATGACAAATAATGCCGATGATGCCGACGACCTCACTATTGAAGCATTCGGAAAAGCATTCAGAAATTTACACCAGTACACGCCCGATTTTGCTTTCAGCACATGGCTTTTTAAAATTGCATCAAATAATTGCATTGATTACATAAGGAAAAAAAGGAAAAATTTAATTTCAATTGACAGGCCTTTCGAAAATGTTGATACTACGAGAGACCAGGGACTCGAAATTCCTTCGGGAACACTCGATCCGGAAGAAGTTTTTATTAAACAGCAAAAAATAAAACTATTGCGTGAATTGGTTGAAAAACTAAAACCACGCTACCGTAAGCTTGTTGAAATGAGATATTTCAGCGAATACTCATATGAAGAAATAGCGGTGGAACTGAAACTTCCGATAGGTACTGTAAAGGCGCAGCTTTTCAGGGCAAGAGAGTTGCTTTATAATATTCTGAAAAAAACCCAGCATACTATATGATTATTTATAAATAAATTTTAAAAATATTTAAACTATGAAAACAAAAGTATTATTCTGCATGTGTTTATTAATGACACTTTTTATTCCTAACCTGAAAGCACAGGATGATTTAGGGATTGACGAAGGCTTAAACCCGCGTCAGATTTTCAGCTTTACATGCCCTCTTGCCGAAGGTTCCAAAATAGGCGATGATTATGGAATATCTCTTGGTGCAAGTGCAGGCGTTTTGCTGAATGAAAAGTTTTACATCGGTGCTTACGGATATAAACTCGCAAACACTTCAAATACTTTCAGGATGAATTATATGTGTGATGATTCTGTGGGACGGGACTTAAAACTTTCCTTTGGTCATGTGGGGCTGCTTATTGGCTATTATCATAATCAGGAAAATCCTGTTCACTGGGGCATTACTTCCAAATTTGGTATGGGAACCGTTTCATTGATAGATGATGGTTACGGATATTATGCAAAGAAATATATGACTAACAATGTATATGTTGTTACTCCTCAACTGGAACTTGTATTTGATTTGTCCGACTGGATTAAATTTAACCTTGGGGTAGGCTACAGATACACAATAAATGTAAAAAATAAGGCATATTCCGAAAGTGCTTTTAATAGTCCTGTTATTTCATTAAGTTTTGTATTCGGAAAGTTCAGGGAAACCGAAGAATAAATTAATTTGTGAAGTGGTGAAATTGTGAATTTGTGAGTTTCAAGCCATTTGTAGTTTGTTGTTAAAAAGAATGATTCACTGAAGTTTCGACAGAAAAATCCTGACTCTTAAATTCTAAATTTATTCGATTGTTCGATTATTTCCGCCAGTTGGCGGATTCAAATACTCAAAGTTCTGGTATTAAAATCCTAAATCGTAAATCCCAAATCCTGAATTCAATTGGTTCTTATTGCAACCACAGGATCCAGGCGTGAAGCTACAAATGCCGGAATAAACCCCGAAATTATTCCTATGCCGGCAGAAATGGATAATCCCATCAAAACATTGGAGAGAGTAAGTGTCAAATTGAAATCAAGAAAAAACGAAACAAAAAGTGTTCCCAGGTAAACCAGAAACAACCCTAAAGCTCCTCCGATAAGACAAAGAATAACCGATTCAAATAAAAACTGAAGAAGAATAAAATAATTTTTCGCACCGAGGGATTTCTGAATGCCTATGATATTCGTTCGTTCCCTCACCGAAACGAACATTATATTTGCAATTCCGAATCCCCCAACGATTATTGAAAACCCACCGATAAGCCATCCTGCAATTGAAATTATTGCAAATAAACTGTCAAATCCTTTTGTAAGCAGGCTTGTTTCGTTTATTGCAAAGTCATCTTCAGCCAAAGGTTTCAGCTTTCTTATTGCACGCATTAAGCCGGTAAGTTCATCTTTAAGCTGTTCGTTTGACACACCTGCTTTCGCTTTTACTACAATCGTTGGGTCAACCCTGTCAGAACGTATATCAAGAACATTTCTTATGAAATTCACAGGAAGCATTATGGTATTATCGTTATTGCCGCCGAAGCTGTCTTCTCCTTCTTTTTTAAAAATTCCTATTACTTCAACTTTTCTTCCCAGTGTTTTCAATGATTTCCCGATGGGATTCAGATTTTCATACAGATTTTTTGCAATTTCCGAGCCTATAACCGCAACATTTTTTCCGCTGTTGAATTCGAGTTCGGAAATAAACCTTCCTTCGCTGAGTTCGATGCTCCATACTTTTTCATATTCATTGGAAATTCCATTTATTTGAATGTTTTCCATGCTATTATTTTGATATTCCGCTTTTTTGGAAGCTGACATTACGAATGTAACGGCATCGGTATAGCGTGAATTTTTCTTAATCGTTTCCATTTCCTTTATTGTGGGAAGAGGTCTGTTCATGTATTTCCACCACGGATAGTCGCCGCCAAAAGCCCATGGCCATTTCTGAACAAACAATACGTTATCACCAAGCGAAGCAATGCTGTTGCGCACCTTGCTTTCCATAGAATCCACAACGGTAAAAACACAGATGATTGCAAAAATTCCGATTGTAATTCCAAGTAACGAAAGAATGGTGCGAAGCTTATTGACTATAATAGCGGTAACAGCGAATATGAAACTTTCTTTTATGAGTTTAATTAATAAAAACATTAAGCAACTATTTTACTTGAAATCCGTATAATAAAATTTACCAAGAAAGTCGTAAATTTAAAAAATATAACCGCAAGTTCTAAAAAATTGTTTATTTCATAAAATTTAGCAAATTTGCATACTTACAAACAAAGAAAACAGACATAAATTAATGAAACCGAAAAAAATCAAAAGTGCCTTAATATCAGTTTATCATAAGGAAGGGATTGCAGAAATAATCAAGAAACTTAATGAACTCGGAGTAAATATTTTTTCTACCGGAGGAACTCATAAATACATTGAAGAACTCGGGATTAAAGCCGTTTCGGTTGAAGATATGACATCATTTCCTTCGGTTTTCGGCGGAAGAGTGAAAACCCTGCATCCGAATATCTTTGGCGGAATACTTGCCCGCCGCGATAATGAAACCGATAAAAAAGAACTTGAAAAATATAAAATCAAAGAAATAGACCTCGTCATTGTTGACTTATATCCTTTTGAAGAAACAGTTGCAAATACCAATGACGAAAAAGAAATAATTGAAAAAATAGATATTGGCGGAATATCACTGATAAGGGCAGCTGCAAAGAATTTTGAAGATGTTGTCGTTGTTCCGTCAGCAAAGTATTATAAGGAATTTCATGAAATGCTTAACGGAAACAAAGGTGAATTTTCACTTGAACAAAGAAAAACATTTGCCGGCTATGCTTTTGATGTAACATCGGGATACGATACTGCAATATTTAACTACTTCAACAAGGACAACGAAACAAAATCGTTTAAATATTCTGTATCGGGGGCTAAAGTTTTACGGTATGGCGAAAACCCGCACCAAAAAGGCATTTTCTACGGCGATTTTGCACAGATGTTTGAACAGCTTAATGGCAAAGAATTATCATACAACAACCTTCTTGATGTTGACGCAGCAGTTAATATCATTGACGATTTTAAAGAAACTACATTTGCCGTTATAAAACACAATAACCCCTGTGGTTTGGCTTCACGCCCAAAACTTATTGATGCATGGAAAGATGCTCTCGCAGGCGACCCTGTTTCGGCATTCGGAGGAATATTAATTACCAATGAAACCATTGATAATGCTACGGCAGAAGAGATAAATAAACTTTTCTTTGAAGTAATCATAGCATCCGCTTATGAAAATAATGCCCTTAATTTATTGAAATCCAAGAAAAATAGAATAATTTTGCAGAGGAAGAACTTTGTAAAACCTGCAACTCAGTTCAGAACAATTCTGAACGGAATGCTCGAACAGCAAAAAGATACAGTGGTTATCGGAATTAATGATATGAAGCAAATTACCGATACTGCTCCAAGTCAGAACGAATATACTGATTTGGAATTTGCCGATAAAGTTGTTAAGCATACAAAGTCAAATGCAATAGTTCTGGCAAAAAATAAGCAGTTGCTGGCAGGTGGTGCAGGGCAGACATCAAGGGTTGATGCATTAAAGCAGGCAATAGCAAAAGCAAAGGAATTCAAATTCGATCTGAACGGAGCAGTTATGGCTTCCGATGCATTTTTTCCTTTTGCAGATTGTGTTGAAATTGCACATAAAGCAGGAATTACCGCAATTATTCAACCGGGTGGTTCAATCAATGATAAAGACTCAATTGAATATTGCAATAAAAATAAAGTAGCGATGGTTCTTACAGGAATAAGGCATTTTAAACATTAAAATAAAAATTTCAAACAAAAATAAAAATGGGACTCTTTTCCTTTTTAACAAAAGAAATAGCAATTGACTTGGGTACAGCCAATACTTTGATTATATATAATGATAAAGTTGTAGTTGATGAACCGTCTATTGTAGCTATCGACAGGACAACAGGCAGGATTATGGCGGTGGGTAAGCAGGCGCAAATGATGCATGGTAAAACCCACGAAAATATTAAAACCATTCGTCCATTGAAAGATGGCGTTATTGCCGATTTTCAGGCAGCAGAACACATGATCCGCGGAATGATAAAAATGATAGGCACTCATAATGGCATATTTGCTCCATCACTGAAAATGGTTATCTGCATACCATCGGGAATCACCGAAGTTGAAGAACGTGCTGTCCGCGACTCTGCCGAACATGCAGGTGCAAAGGAAGTGCGTCTTATTCATGAACCCATGGCTGCTGCAATAGGCATTGGACTTGATGTTCTTGAACCCGAAGGAAGAATGGTTATTGATATCGGCGGCGGAACCAGCGAAGTAGCTGTCATAGCACTTGGCGGTATCGTATGCAACAAATCGGTTCGAACTGCAGGTGATGTTTTTAATTACGATATTGAAGATTACATGCGCCGTCAGCATAACATACTTGTGGGCGAAAGGTCGGCTGAAAAAATAAAAATTGAAGTCGGCGCCGCAATCGCCGAAATAGATAATCCTCCACCCGATTATGCAGTCCATGGCCGCGACCTTATGACGGGCATTCCGAAAGAAATTTATGTTTCTTATGTTGAAATTGCACACGCTCTTGACAAGTCAATTCTGAAGATTGAAACGGCAATTCTTAATGCACTTGAAATGACACCTCCCGAATTATCTGCCGATATTTACCGTACCGGAATTTATCTTGCAGGCGGCGGCGCACTTTTACGAGGACTTGATAAACGAATTTCACTTAAAACAAAACTTCCGGTACATCTGGCGGAAGACCCTCTGCGTGCCGTAGCCCGCGGAACAGGCATCGCCCTCAAAAACTTCGATAAGTTCCCGTTCCTGATAAAATAGTTTTCAGTTTCCGGTCTTCAGTTCCCAGTTAAACTTCGACATTCGACATTCGGTGTTCGATATTCGATATTTTTTGTATTTCAAGACATAGCTCGTGTGTTTGCTGTCCTCTCCTTTTTTAAGGAGGGGATAAAGGGGAAGTTTTCACAAACTTTCCAATACTCACTCCATTCTCATTCACAATTTTTATAAAATAAATTCCGCTTGATAAATCGCTAACATCCACTCGTAGCTCATGGCTCACAGCTTGAAGCTTTTTTATTTCCTGCCCGCTAATATTATAAATTGCAATTGTGCTTTGCTTTGAGGTTTGCGGGAGTTCGATTGTTATTTTATCGGTTGCGGGGTTTGGATAAACATTAAACAAAATATTTTCAGTAAAAGATTTTTCTTTTATGTCCATATTAGCATTGTACGACCATACAACATAAACCGAATTATCGGCTGTTTTGTTGTTTCTATAAGGCGTCCAGTCGTTACCAAATATTTCGTAGTTTCTTTTGGAAAAAGGAATTGCATTATCGGAGTAAAGTTTAAAACCTTTGCGGAGTCTAAATTTAACGGCAATCCCGCCATCATTTAAAATTATACTGTTTACCGGAATAAAATATTTTTCATAACTGTTCAGGGGTTTTAAAGAAAGGGAAGTTAAATCAATTGCAAGCTCCGGAGTTAATGGGTTTATTTTATCAATAATAGCATTTGTATCAATTTTAAAAAGCTGAATGTAAGCATTCAGATTACTGTCAGGAGCATCAGTTGTCCGGTAAATCCAGAGACCAACAGAATCAATAGTAATAGGAAAAATATCTTTGCATGGTAAAAAATCAACAGCGCCGGTATCAAAACTAAATGAGTATTTCCATGGTACACCAAAAATTGCAGGAGGAGAAATCCATGAAAATTGTTTTTTTACGGCAGATGAATCCACTACTGCCACTTCAATTGTCAGGCTGTCGTTATTTGTTTCAATATCACCCGGAGTTTTCTGTTTTACTTTTACAGCGTATGTTTGTAAATTTGAAAAATTAAAATCATGATTTAAAGTTATTATTTTTGAATCTCCTGCACATATTGAATCTATTAATTCTTCGGAAGAATTAACAGCAGTGCTGTCGTTTAATTTTATTCCTGCACTTACGTTTATGTTTGTAGCATCAATGGTTCCGGTGTTTGATATTTTTGCTTTTATTTTTTTTGTTCCCTTTAAAATTATATTTCCTTTATTATCATTTTTATCGCAATCTTCAAGTGAAACCCATTCAACAGAAACATCTTTAAACAAAGGATGACTGTGGGTATAATAACCAAGAATGCATAAACCCGGTAAAAATGTTTCGCCGTTATTAAAAATTGTATCATGTCGGAGTTGCGGATTATTATTGTTTAACCATGTATAGTCGATTATTCCAGAAACATCTTCACATCCTATTTTCAAATCACTTGTTGTTATGCCCATGAATGCTTCATAATTCTGATATTGGAACTTAAAATTCCCGTCTTTATAATATATTGCCTGCATTGTTATTTTTCCCGAAAAACCGGGTGCCGCTTTCTGGTAGGAGGAATAATCTTTCCACGTCACAATAAATTTATCGGTATCGGTTCTGTAAAATAATTTTGAACTGTCAGCAGGAAATAAATCGGTTAAGAATGGTGCAATAAAATTATTCGGTAAATCGGTTGAAGGCATTGCGCCGAAAGGAGAGGATAAAGCATCGGAAGAACTGAAACCGATGTAACCATTATCGCCGACATAAAATTTGTTTATTTTATAATTATCTCTGAAAAAAATAAAATCCTGCCCGATGTTAAACGGACCTTTTACTCCGTCGTTTGTAAGATTATTAACTTCTGTACCGCTTCCATCGGTTATATCAAGCCAGTTATACACAAGCAGAGGATATTTTGAAACAGAATCAGTATCTAATTTATTTGATATTAGTTTATAAGCATCGTCGTTTTCGGGAGGAAGAAATTTAGGTTTTATACCAGTTACCATCAGATTATTTACAGTAAAATTATAACTCGAAGGATTTAAATTTCCGATTGCATAATAACCATTGTAATCTCCCGACCATCCCCAGTTGAAATGAAATTTATCATCACTGCTTCTGTATCCGTCGCAAACAAAGGCGTGACCGCCGCTGCCGCCGGTGCCATTATATAAAACCGGACGATTTGAATTAAGTTCATTTATGATTTCATTTTTCCATGCATAGTCATTCGGGAAGTCATATTTTGCCTTTACTTCAACAGAGTTTGAGTAATTAAAATAATTTTTCAGAGCATATGGAACAGTTGTAATAAACGAGAACGAACCCGTAGCGCCGTAATTCATATCAACGGATACTCCGCAGTGATAAATTAAAGTGGCAACAGCAGAATTGCTCGAAATAATAGAATCAGGCATCGAAGTCCAGTTATAAAATGTATTTCCGAAATCGGCATAAACCGAATCATTAACACCGAGAAAATATTTATGGCTTCCTGTTCCTTTTTCAGGATAGCTGTGATATTTTAAAATCTGAGCCATTGCAGTAGCTAAACATCCTGCAAATGTATGATATCCCGGACCGGCTGAATCAACCGGACACATTTCATTATAATAAATGTTCTGGTTCCATTTGGTTGTTAGCAAAGGTTGAATGTCTTCGGTATTTTTTTTGAAAGATAGCGCAATTATTTTTTCCCATTCTTCTTTGGTTTGCGAGTTGCTTATATTATTATCAATAATAAATTTTATTTCTTCACAATAATTATCGAACCATGATTTAACTGCGGGATTATTTATTTTTTGTTCAAACTTACCTTCGCTCGAATGTGCTAACACAGGAATAACGGCATCGTCGGCAGAAACAATTACAAAACCTCCGCCTCGGAAATTAAAAACATAAAAAGCTGTTGTGCCGTTATAAGTATTTTCAAATTCTGATGAAATGGGGTAATCGTTTTTTGATGAACTAAAATATTTGTAGTAGTTGACAGCAATCTTTCTTGCATAATCTTTTGTAACAGGTGCGCTGTAAAGCAAACCCGAAGCAAAAAAAATAATCAGAAGAAAGATGTTTCTTTTCATAAAAAATAATAACGATCGTCCGAATAAAATGTTTTATCAGGGCTGAAGCCCTTATTATATGCGTTTTCTATAACCCCAGCCTTAAGGCTGGGGTTAATAAATATAACTCCATTTTGGACTTTAGTCCTGCTTGCAACTTATTAAATTAAATAACCTTTTGTAACTGGCGAGCTATAAAGCAAACCAGAAGCAAAAAAAATAATCAGAAGAAAGATAGGTTTTTTCATAAAAATAGAAATTACCTGTAAAGCAAAAAACCTAACAGGTTTCTGAAACCTGTTAGGTTTAATATCAATACATTTTAAAAACTAAAAGATTTATTTAGTTAATAAGATTTTATTTTTAAAATGCTGATTGCCGGTTATGATGTTTACGAAATATAAACCTGAGTTTTCGTTGCACATATCAAGCTGATACGTTCCCCATGAAGAAAGATTTATTTCTTCGTTTTTAACAAGATTACCAAGCATATCATAAACCTCAATCATTGTTTTTCCGGTAATAGTTCCGTTGAATTTAACATTATAAATTCCGTTTGAAGGGTTGGGATAAACATCAACAGAATATACTGAAGTTTTTGCATCTTCAAGAATTTGTGTAATTATGGATGGATCCCATTTCCACATTCCGCCTTCAAGAGGACCGTTGTTAAATCCACCTGCCCAGCCAGTATTAATATCTTTAAATTTAACTGTTGTATACTGAACACTACCCGTATCAATATTAATGAATGAAGTACCATCATTTGTGCTGTATGACGAACCATAGTGTGCGCCGGCTGTATTCATTAGCCCTGTACTTACCCACATGTTTGTTGTTCCGGGAACAAAATCAACCTGATGTTTTGTGAATGCTCCGGTTGGCGTAAGCGTTGACCAACTTGTACCGCCGTTAGTTGTTCTCCTTGTAGCATATGGTGCCGCTGTAGTGGCATCAGCATATTGAACAGCTATTCCAACTAATCCGTTATCATCGCTGAAGAAAGGATGGGTTCCTGCTGTAAGTCCCGTAACTGCCGCAACTGTCCAGTTCAATCCTTTATTTGTTGATTTATAAACTCTGCCGAGTGAAGTACCGAACCATATTGTGTTTCCCACAGCATCAACATAACCTTCAATTCCTGCTTCTCCTGATGTAGGATTCGGAATGTTACCGACAGGAACCTGTGTCCAGTTTGTTCCGCCGTTGGTTGTAGTGTAAATAACATATTCAACGGGGCTTGTTTTTGGATCGCCCATGCAAACTCCATCAGTTGCGTTAAAGAAATAAACAAAGTCAGCCCAGCTTCCTGTAAAATTTGCTGTTGTTTGTGTTGCCCAGTTTGCACCACCGTCGGTTGTTTTCAAAACATATCCGCCTGTTGATGCACCTGGATTTACTGCTACCCAGGCAATCTGGTCGCTTATTGCATTTAAATATGCTGCATCAAAGCCCGGAGGGAAGGAAGCGGATGGTATTGTTCCTGTTCCCCATGTTGTACCGCCATTAGTTGTTCTTAAAAAATCAAAACAGGTTGAAGTCGGGTCGGCTCCGTTATAAGCTAATGCCCATACTGTTTGCGCATCAACAATACTTATGTTTTGTACGCCTCTTGAATTAGTGAAACCTGAAACCTGCTGGATCCATGCTGCAGGTGTTCCCCCAACATTTATAAGTGCATATTTTATATCGTTTCCTGTAGCGTTACTTACCCTAAGTGAAACTAATTTTTTGCCGTTTGTTGCAAAAGTAACTCCGGAAGGACTTTGTGCATTTGATGTTGCAGGAGTACCTCCTTCAAATGTCCATGTCCATGCAGTAGGTGTATTTAATGACTGATCGGTGAAATTAACAGCAGCGCTTGCAACAGGTGTGTAGGTTGATGCCTTAAAGCTTGCTATAGGTGCATTGGTTTTTGGTTTTATTCTTATTACTATTTGATTATTGGAATTAAAATTGGAACCCGGATTTAAGTTGCCTATTGTATACCAACCATCAGAAGAACCATCCCATCCCCAGTTGAAATAAAATGCGCCATCACTTGTTCTCCATCCGCAACATACAAAAGCATGTCCTGCTGCACCTGTTCCTCCATCACCCGAATAATAAACGGGACGAGTTGCATCAAGTTCATTTTTTATCATTGTTTTCCATTGCACATCTGTATAATTGGATTTACTTTTTATTTCAGCGCAAGGTTGGTAATCAAAATATGTCATCAGTGCTCCCGGAACGGTTGAGCTGTAAGCGCCCGAACCGCTTGAATTAAAATCCATATCAACCGAAACTGCAACATGAAACATTGCTTTTGCTAAAGCAGCATTTGCACCGCTGTTTGGCATTGTTCCCCAGTTGTATGTTGCTATTCCGAAATCAGCTTTACAAACCCATTTGTTTGTTCTTGTTATGTATGTGTGTGAACCTATGCCAGTAGAAGGATAAGCATGATATCTCATGATTTGTGAGGTTGCAACAGCAACGCAGCCTGCCCATGCATTACCACCGGGACCGCTGGTGATACCCGGACATGAATCGTTATAAGGTGAATCCTGATTCCATGTAGTTGATAATAAATTAGCGACGTCCTGAATGTCTTTTGCCGGCCTTGAAAAGTTTCCGTTGGCAATTTCATTCCATTTTGCAATAGTTTGTTTGTTGCTCAGGTTATTGTTTACAATTTGTTTTATTTCTTTGCTGTATTGGCTCAGCCACCAGTTAAGGTTAGGATTGTTACTGTTTTCTTTTATTTCGCCTGTGCCCGATTGACCAAGAACGGGAATAGAAGCATCGTCGGCGGCAACAATAACAAAACCTCCGGGACTGAAATTGAAAACATACATTGTGGTAATACCATCATACTTTATTTCAAATGAATTTGAAATCGCAAAGTTTGACGATTTTGAAGATTCATAATGCTTATAACAATTATATGCAATCTTGCCTGCAAAATCTTTTGATACCGGTTTTGCAAAAATAATACTTGCGCTTAATAACAGCGCTGATAGTAAAAATACTTTTTTCATAAATTTAAGGTTTAGTTTATTAATGGGTAATTTTCGTATGCGTTTAGTATAAAAAAGAATTGCTAATATACAATATACCTCCCCCTTTTTGCAAATTTTTCTTTAAATATTTTTAAACTTAAAGAAACTTCATAAGAATTTATATTTGGACACTTTAATTCAAATTATCTTTCGGAAAGGGTTGAAAATATTAGAAAATCATTTTTGTTGTTTTGCTTTTGTGTCGTCGAATAAAAACAAAAATAGTATGAATCAAATGAAACAACATGTTTAAAAAATCAATAAAAAAGGGTTCCGCAAATTTGCAGAACCCTTTTTGTATAATGTTTATTAATTTATTTTATCAAAGACACTTTTTCCGTTAATGTTTGATTTTCCGTCGTTACTTTAATAAAATACAATCCTGAATTCTGGTTGGAAATGTCAATAGGATAAATATTGCCTAGTGACAGGTCAACTTTAGTGCTTAAAACCAACCTTCCAACCATATCGTAGACTTCAATCAATGGTTTTGCATATGGAGAGCCAAGGAATGCAATATTATATATTCCTTGCGAAGGATTAGGATAAACACGCAATAAAACTTCGTTTTTCTCAGCGATTTCTTTTATTTCTTTATAATAAAAGAAGTCAGGATCACATTTCCATATACCACCGCCTGTAACACTTGCGTTAAAGCCACCTGCCCAGCCGGTATATGCATCTAAAAATTTCACAGCAGTATATTGAGTGGTTCCCGTATCAATGTTAATGAAAGTAGTACAATCGTCTTCACTGTATGAAGAACCCCATCGCTGACCACCATTTGTACTTGCACCGACATTTATCCACCTGCTTGGTGTACCCGGAACATAATCAAGGTAGTTTTTAATAAAAGGTCCGATTGGTGTTAATGTAGCCCAGTTTGCACCTCCGTTAGTTGTTTTTGCAAGTTTATAAGGAACTACAGGTGGACCTGCACTGTAATAATTAATTGCAATTCCTGTTGTTTCATCTTTAAAAGAAACATCAGTCCAGCTTGCTGCAAAGCCTGTAGTGCCGCATACCGACCAGTTTAATCCTTTATCAGTTGATTTATATACTTTGCCGGCAGTTGAACCGAAATAAATAGTATTGGGTCCTGCAATATCAAAATAGCCAACTGTGCCAAGTTCGTTTGCAACTGCATTTGGAATATTAATTCCGGGAACCTTTGTCCAGTTTGTTCCGCCATCAGTTGTAGTATAAATACAAAATACATTTGAAACAGGGTCTCCCATGCAAATGCCTTCGTTTTGATTAAAAAATGCAACCCAGTTTGCCGAGCTTCCTGTGAAAAGAGCAGTTGTTTGTTCAATCCAGTTTGTTCCGCCATCAGTTGTTTTAAGTATTTTACCACCTGTTGAGGCACCCGGGTTTAAGCAAGCCCATGCAGTATTTGCATCAAAAGGCCAGATATTACCTAATGCTCCGGTTGGTAAAAATGTAGATGGTACTGCTAAAGGAGTCCATGTATTTCCACCGTCAACGGTTTTTGCGTAATCAAAAATTTTAGCTCCATCTCCTGAACCATCATATGCAACTGCCCATACTATTTGCGGGTTAACAATTTCAATGCTTTCGATGCCTCTGCCAACTGTCGAAAAACCGGTATTTTGTTTAATCCATGCACCTGGTGTGCTTCCAACATTTACAAGTTTATATGATACGTCTGTACCATTTGCATTACTTACCATGAGTGTTACCAATTTTTTTCCGTTTGTTGCAAAAGTAACTCCCATCGGATTTTGTGTGTTTGAAGCAGAAGGAGTACCACCTTCAAATTTCCATGTAAATCCTGTCGGAGTATTTAATGAAATATCGGTAAAGTTAACTGGTGCTGATGCTGCGGGAAAAAAATTACTTACATTAAAATTAGATTTTGGTACATTACCTTTTGGTCTTACTCTTATTACTATTGAATTAAAATAATTAAAATCATAACCAGGATTTAAAGCGCCTATTGTGAACCAACCGTCGGAAGAACCTGACCATCCCCAGTTAAAGTGAAATTTTCCGTCACTTATTCTCCATCCGTCACAATTAAAAGCATGTCCGTTTGTACTACCCGAATTGTTTCCTGAATAATAAACAGGACGATTATAATTGAGTTCATTCTTTATCATTTCTTTCCATTGAAAATCCGTGAAATCTGATTTGTATTTTATTTCAGCAGTATTCTGATAATCGAAATGATTAATTAATGCATTAGGTACTCTGTAATTGTATGAGTTGGATACAGAAGTACTATAAACCATATCAACAGATACCCCGCCATGGAATAATAATTGTGCAACAGCAGAGTTTGGTGAACTAACTGAATTAGGCATACTTCCCCAGCTATATGTTGTTGCTCCAAAGTTTGCTTTTAATAAGCCATAAGTTGGGTCAGTATATTGATGGCTTCCAACCCCAACTGTAGGATAATTATGATATTTCATAACCTGACACATAGCAACAGCTACACAACCCACAAGTGAACCTCCCGGACAGGAATCATTGTAGTAATTGGTCTGATCCCAGTTAGTGGTTATTAAAGGAGTAGTAACTTCTTTTACATCCTCAGTTAATAACGGAAATATTTCAACAGCAATGTCGTTCCATTCTTTTATAGTTTGCTTGTTGCTTAAATTATTGTTAGTGATGAAACTTATTTCTCTGCTGTAGCAGCTAAGCCAAAAGTTGAGATTTTCATTATCACTGTTTTCTTTAATTTCACTTGTCCCTGATGCTCCTAATGCAGGAATAGAAGCATCATCGGCGGCAATAATTACATAACCGCCGGGGCTGAAATTAAAAACATACATTGTAGTTTTACCATTAAACTTTATTTCAAATGAATTTGAAATAAAAAAGTTTGACGATTTGGAAGATTCATAATGCTTGTAATAATTATATGCAATCTTGATTGCAAAGTCTTTTGATACTGGTTTTGCAAAAACAATACTTACGCCAAATAGAAGTGCCGTTAGTAAAATTACTTTTCTCATAAGAGAGAAATTAATTATTTTATTATTATTGGTTTTAGATGAAAAAAAGAGGTTCCGTTAATATGATAAACGGAACCCCCTTTTTGCAAATTTTATTAAACTTTATTTTATCAAAGACACTTTTTCCGTTAATGTTTGATTTTCCGTCGTTACTTTAATAAAATACAATCCTGAATTCTGGTTGGAAATGTCAATAGGATAAATATTGCCTAGTGACAGGTCAACTTTAGTGCTTAAAACCAATCTTCCAACCATATCGTAGACTTCAATCAATGGTTTTGCATATGGAGAGCCAAGGAATGCAATATTGTATACTCCTTGCGAAGGATTAGGATAAACACGCAATAACACTTCGTTTTTCTCAGCGATTTGTTTTATTTGTGTTAAATAGTTCGGATCCCATTTCCATATACCGCCGTCTGTAGCGCTTGCATTAAATCCGCCAGCCCAGCCTGTAACATCGTTGAAAAATTTTACGGTAGTATATTGAGTTGTACCTGTATCAATATTAATGAAAGATCCGCAGTCATTTTCACTGTATGAAGAACCCCATCGCTGACCGCCAACTGTACTTACACCGGCATTCACCCATCTGGCTGTTGTACCGGGAACAAAATCAAGTTGGTTTTTAATAAAAGGTCCGGTTGGTGTTAATGTAGCCCAGTTAGCTCCTCCGTTAGTTGTTTTTGCAAGTTTATAAGGAACTATAGGTGGACCTGCACTATAATAGTTGATGGCAATTCCTGTGGTTTCATCTTTAAAAACAACATCAGTCCAGCTTGCTGCAAAACCCGGTAAACCGCATAATGACCAGTTTAAACCCTTGTTGGTTGATTTTAAAACTCTACCTCCGGTTGTGCCGAAATAAATAGTAGAAGGACCTGCTATGTCAAAATAACCAACGGTTCCATATTCAGAAGCGCTGGAAGGAGCAGGAATATTACCATTGGGAACTTTTGTCCAGTTTGTTCCGCCATCAGTTGTAGTATAAATACAAAATACGCTTGAAGCAGGGTCTCCCATGCAAACGCCTTCCTGATCATTAAAAAATGCAACCCAGTTTGCCCAGCTTCCTGTGAAAGGAGCAGTTGTTTGTTCAGCCCAGTTTGCTCCGCCATCAGTTGTTTTAAGTATTTTACCACCTGTTGTGGCATCAGGGTTTAAGCAAGCCCATGCAGTATTTGCGTCAAAGGGCCATATATTAGACAACGCTCCGGTTGGTAAAAATGTAGATGGTACTGCTAAAGGAGTCCATGTATTTCCACCGTCAACGGTTTTTGCATAGTCAAATATTTTAGCTCCGCCGCCTGAACCGTCATATGCAACTGCCCATGCTATTTGCGGGTCAACAATTTCGATACTTTCGATACCTCTGCTAACTGTTGTGAAAGCGGTATTTTGTTTAATCCATGCACCCGGTGTTCCACCAACGTTTACTATTTTATAGCATACGTCGTTACCGGTAGCATTGCTTGTAATCAGTGTTACCATTTTTTTACCTATTGTTGCAAAAGTAACTCCGGTAGGGCTTTGCGCATTTGATGTTGCGGGTGTGCCGCCTTCGAATGTCCATGTCCATGATGTCGGAGCATTTTGGGAAATATCGGTAAAGTTAACCGGTGCTGATGCTGCAGGGAAAAAATTACTTACATTAAAATTAGCTTTTGGTGCATTGCTTTTAGGTTGAACCCTTATTACAATTGCATTGAAATAATTGAAATCCATACCAGGATTTAAACCGCCAATTAAATACCATCCGTTTGAAGAACCTGACCAACCCCAGTTAAAATGGAATTTTCCGTCACTTGTTCTCCATCCGTCGCAGTTGAATGCATGACCGGATGTACTGCCTGAATTATTACCTGAATAATAAAGAGGACGATTATTATTTAAATCATTTTTTATCATTTCTTTCCATTGTACATCTGTGAAATCCGATTTGTATTTTATTTCAGCAGTATTCTGATAATCGAAATAATTTATTAAAGCATTAGGCACTCTGTAGCTGTATGAGCTGGATGCAGAAGTGCTGTAAATCATATCAACTGCAACTCCGCCATGGAATAATAATAATGCTCCTGGAGAATTTGCTGCAGTAATTGTATTAGGCATGCTTGCCCAGCTGTATGTTGTTGCTCCAAAGTTTGCTGTCAGCGTACCATAAGTCGGCTGAGTATAAGAATGAGTACCAACTCCAACTGTAGGATAATTATGATATTTCATAACCTGGCACATGGCAACAGACACACAACCTACAAGTGTATTGCCATTCGGACAGTAGTCATTATAAGCACCACTCTGATCCCAGTTTGTTGTTATCAAAGGAGTAGTAACTTCTTTGTCGTTCTTTTCTGCCGGAGGGAAAGTTTCGTTTGCAATGTTATTCCATTCTTTTACGGTTTGCTTATTGCTTAAATTGTTGCTAACAATTTTATTAATGTTATCACTGTAGCAGCTAAGCCAAAAGTTAAGATTTTCGTTGTCACTGTTTTCTTTAACTTCACCTGTTCCGGATGCTCCTAATACAGGAAGAGAAGCATCGTCGGCAGCAACGATTACGTAACCGCTTGGACTGAAATTAAAAACATACATTGTAGTTGTACCGTCATATTTTATTTCAAATGAATTTGAAATTGAAAAGCTTGACGATTTAGAAGCTTCATAATGCTTATAATAATTATAAGCAATTTGAGTTGCATAATCCTTTGTTACAGGTTTTGCAAAAATCAAACTCGTGCCGAAAATAAGCACCAAAGCAAGTACAATTTTTCTCATTGTTTTTTAAGATTTAGTTAATTAATAAATTTTTTTAGTTGGTTGTACAGAAATTATTTAAAGCAAATATATAAATACTTTATTTGTTATCAAATTATTTTTAATAAAAATTTAATTCAAGCCAGTTTTTACCAATTCTCATATCTACATCAATGGGAACAGTAGTTTTAATGCTGTTTATCATTTTGTCTTTTATAATTGGTGATACGATTTCCAATTCATCTTTTTTGACGTCAAAAACCAACTCATCATGAACCTGAAGTATGAGTTTTGACTTGAATTTTTTGTTAATAAATTCCTTATAAATATTTATCATGGCAATTTTAATCATGTCGGCAGCCGAACCCTGAATCGGAGCATTTATTGCATTTCTTTCGGCATATCCTCTCACTATGGAGTTGCCCGAATTAATATCTCTCAGGTATCGTCTTCTTCCCATTATTGTTTCCGTATAACCCTTCTGGCGAGCCATTTCAATGCTTTTGTCCATGTATTTTTTTACGCCGGGATATTTTTCAAAATATTGTTTTATTATTTCGCCTGCTTCTTTTCTCGGAATTCCAAGCCGTTCCGATAATCCAAAACCCGATATCCCGTATATTATTCCGAAGTTAATTGTCTTTGCATTTCGCCTCATTTCCTTTGTTACATTTTCAATACTTACTCCATAAACTTTCGAAGCGGTTGCAGTATGTATGTCAATTCCCTGCCTGAATGCTTCGAGCATATCCTTGTCTTCACTCATTTCTGCCATTATCCTTAATTCTGTCTGCGAATAATCCGCTGAAAGCAAAAGATAATTTTCATTTCTCGGAATAAATGCTTTTCTTATTTCTTTTCCTCTTTCTGTTCTTACGGGAATATTTTGAATATTCGGATTTGTGGAACTCAATCTTCCCGTGGAAGTAACAATCTGGTTGAAAGAAGTGTGTACTCTTCCTGTTCGCGGATTTACCAATAGTGGAAAGGCATCAATATAGGTGGATTTGAGTTTTGTAAGTGAACGGTAATCTAAAAGTTTCGGAATTATTTCATGTTTGTTGATTAATTTTTTCAAAACATCTTCGCTTGTTGAATATTGTTTTGTTTTTGTGAGCTTAGCCTTTTCAATAATATTGAGCTTTTCAAAAAGAATTTCACCGAGTTGCTTTGGTGATGAAATGTTAAATTCAACACCTGCGAGTTGAATAATTTCTTTTTCAAGTTGTTTTACTTCTACTTCGAGCAGCACGGAATAATCGTTTAAAAATTCCGAATCAATTTTAATTCCTTCTGCTTCCATTGCCGCAAGTACCGGAGTAAGCGGTGCTTCTATTTCCTCAAAAAGTTTTAATGCATTTGATTCTGCAAGTTTCGGTTCAAAAGTATTTTTGAGTTGCAAAGTAATGTCGGCATCTTCGCAGGAATATTCCTTGAGAATTTCATCAGGAACAGTGCGCATGCTCTGCTGGTTTTTTCCTTTTGCTCCTATTAAAGTTTCGATTGAAACCGGTTCATAATCCAAATATGTTGAAGCAAGAAAATCCATATTGTGCCGCGATTCCGGTTGCAAAACATAATGTGCAAGCATTGTGTCAAAAAGTTTTCCCCCGACTTCAATATCATACCATTTTAAAATTGCAATGTCAAATTTTATGTTCTGTCCGACCTTTTCGATTTTTTCATTTTCGAAAATTTCTTTGAATTCATTGCATATTTTATATGCGTCGTTATAATTTTCGGGAAAAGGAATGTAATATGCTTCGTGCGGTTTAAATGAAAATGACATTCCTACTAATTCGGAATTATGCGAATCCAAGCCGGTTGTTTCGGTATCAAAACAAAATAATTTTTGTTGTTTTAAAATCGAAATAAATTCTTTTCGTTTTTCTGATGTATCAATAAGAATGTAATTGTGTGCAACTGAATTTATGTTTTCCTTTGGCACAAAAACATTTTGTTCTTCTGTAATTATTGGTGGTTCTTTGTTCTCAGAAGAAATAGTTTCTGTATTTTTTTCTTCGGTTTCTGTTGTTTCTTCAAATGTCAATGGCTTATCGTATAAAATTCTCTGAGCGAGACGGCGGAATTCAAGTTCCGTAAAAAGACTCTGCAATGCATCTTTATCCGGTGATTTTAATTTTAATTTTTCTTCGTCGAAATCAACCGGAACATTGGTAATTATTGTTGCCAGTTCTTTCGACATTATCGCAAGCTCCGTATTTTTTTCGATTTTTTCTTTTAATGTATCTTTTAATAAATGTGTCGACTTCAATAAATTTTCCACATTGTCATATTCGGCAATGAGTTTTGTTGCAGTTTTTTCACCTATGCCGGGTATTCCCGGAATGTTATCAACCTTATCGCCCTGCAGTGCGAGTATTTCTATAATCTGCTCCGGGCGTTTTATTCCGAACCTTTCGCAAACTTCTTTCACTCCTAAAATTTTTGCCTTTTCGCCAAACTTTGCCGGTTTATAAATAAATACTTTATCACTTACAAGTTGTCCGAGGTCTTTGTCCGACGTCATGATATAAGTTACAAAATCTTTTTGTTCGGCAACTTTTGCAATAGTTCCTATTACATCATCGGCTTCGTAACCGTCGAGCATCAATACTGAAATATTGAATCCTTCCAAGAGTTTTAATATATGAGGAAGAGAATTGATTATATCTTCGGGAGTTTCTTCGCGGTGTGCTTTGTATTCGGCAAATGAGTCGTGGCGGACTGTAGCTGCCTTTGTATCAAAGCAAACCGCCATGTGAGTTGGTTTTTCTTTTTCAAGAATTTCAACCAGCGTATTTGCAAAACCATAAGTTGCCGAAGTATTTATTCCTTTCGAAGTTATGCGCGGATTTTTATTCAACGCATAATATGCGCGGTAAATCAGCGACATCGCATCAAGAAGAAAAAGTTTTTTTGGCATTAATCCGGAATTATTAAAATGAAAATTTTATTATAAAGAAATTCAAATTTACACAAAGATTTAATATAGGCAAAACCTCAAAGGTTTTTAAAACCTTTGAGGTTTATATGTATGAATGCATAATTTCAGATTACTATAAACATTTTTTTAAATACCCCACAATATCTCTAAAGAAGATTTCAAATTCATTCTGGTATAAATCATAATTTTTTTTGAGTTCTTCGGTAGCTTCATTAAGATTTGAATGAAATTTTGTGCGTCCGCGTAATCTTTGAAAAGCGAAATCAATTCCTTCAAAAGTTGAATATGACAAAAGCAGGTTTTTAAATCTCCCGTATATCAAAGCATGCTGAAACCGCAGAGGAAAAAGAAAGCGATATTTTTTCAAAATCTTATAACTTCGTTCTGCAAAACTTTCGAGTGTTTCTTCCGAATAATTTTTCCAGTTAACAGCTAAAAAATGGTCGCAATAAATATCAATAATTACGGGAGTATAATGAGAAAATTTTTTTCGGAGTCGTTTTTTGCTTTCTTCGATTACCGGATGCTCGTCAATAAACTTGTCAATTTTTCGGTGAAGTTCAATGCCTTTTAAAATTTTGGGATTAATATTTTTTTTATTGCCTTTAATGAAATCGGCAAGCACACCGCCTACCATCATTTCTTCGGAATGTTGTGATAAATAAAGGTGGGCAAGGTAGTTCATTAATTAATAAATAATAATGAATAATTAATAATTTTAACTGAAAACAGAAAACTGAAAACTGAAAACTTTTTACTTAACTTAATCTATCTGCCAGCAATTTCATTTCCACCGCAGGGGCAATGTTTTCGTAGAGAATATTGTAAACAGCTTCCGTTATTGGCATTTCAACTTTGTAGGTTTTGTTTATTTCCTTAATGGATTTTGTTGCATAATAACCTTCGGCAATCATTTTCATTTCAAGTTGTGCCGATTTAACAGAATATCCCGAACCGAGCATTGTACCAAAAGTCCTGTTGCGGCTGAATTGCGAATAAGTTGTTACAATCAGATCGCCGAGATAAACCGAACTTGATAAATCCCTGTCGATGGGATGAACTTCATCAATAAAGCGTTTTATCTCCTGCAGGCCGTTTGAAATCAACACTGCCTGAAAATTATCGCCATATCCCAAGCCCTTGCAAACACCAACAGCAACGGAAATAATATTTTTCAAAACTGCAGAATATTCAGTGCCGTAAATATCATCGGAAAGAGTTGTTTTTAAATACCGGCAATTAAAAAATTCTGAAATTTCACCTGCGAGTCCGGTGTTTTGAGAAGAGGCAGTAAGATAGGTTAGTTTTTCAAGAGCAATTTCTTCGGCGTGGGAGGGACCGCTGATAACTGCAAAATCCTGAAATGAAACACCATAAATCTTGTTAAAAAAATCACCTATAATAAGGTTGTGTTCAGGAACAATTCCTTTAATTGCAGAAATGATTTTTTTGTTTTTGAATATTTCTTCAGGTAAGTCTTTTAATGAAACTGCAAGGAATGCGGCAGGAACAACAAAAATCAAGTGAGTGGAACCGGTAATTATTTTTTTCAGGTCGGTGCTGATATTAACTTTTTCCGAATTAATTTCAACCGAACTCAGAAATAAAGGATTGTGATGAAATTTTTTGATATTATCAACAATTTCGGGCTCTCTTACCCACCAATTAATTGAATCGTTATTTTCCAGAAGAATTTTTACGATTGCAGTTGCCCAGCTTCCGCTACCTATTACCGCTATTTTATTTTCCATTAAATTAATACAATTTAAAAGTTGTTTTAACTTTAATCAGTTTTTATTCTTAACTTCATAATCCATTGAAAATATTTCACGCAAAGAGCGCGAAGCAAAAAATGCAGAGATTGCAAAGTATATATTTTCTTTGCGTTATTTCTTTGCGAACTTTGCGAGAAACATTTTTTTAATTATCTCTAAATAAAGCAAAAATAGTAATAAAATTCAAATCGGTATTTATTATTTTTTCAAATCCGGATTGCCTTTTATTTGCTCGAATTTTTCTTTCAATACAGGGAAAACAGCTGGTGCAATAACAGAGACAGGTTTATAAAGCAAGGAATTTGAAGTCGTTTTTTCGGTGAGTAAAATTTTATTTGAATCAATGGAAGTAATAATATAAATGATACAACTTATTATAAAAGCCATTTTCAGCAATCCGAAAAAGCAGCCTGTTATTTTATTGGCAAATCCGAGTGCAATTGCATCGACAAATTTTTCCAGAATTTTAGCAAACCAATACAAGCCTATGAGTATTAATATGAAAGTAACCGCAAAGGATATTATTTTAATAAACCCGGAATGAATATATTTTCCGAGAAAATTACCGGCGAAATATGAAAAATGTATGCCACCGTAAATGGCAGCAATTAATGCAATTATTGATATTACTTCTAAAATAATACCTTTTCTGTAACCTTTAAAGGCGGCAAAAAGTAAGGGAATAACTACAAGAAAATCAAAAAAATTCATAATGGTTCCAACAGCAATTATTTACATATGCAGTATGTAAACTATTTTTACTGCTGTTTGGTTTTTAATAAGCCGGATGTTTGCATTTCCAACGCATGTATCACCATAAAGTGCAGTATCAACAGGGTCGATTGCTTTTTTTACTTCAATTGCAAGTATGGCAGGATAAGGGAAAGTATGAGTTACTTTGCCTGAATAATCGGTAGTAAGCGTGCATTTTTCTTTCTCGAGCTTTTTGTCAACATTTTTTCCAATTATTACCTCACAGCCGGGAGCTACTTTATCGTCCACAGTGTATTTTACTGTAATATCAACGGGATATTCTTCTTTATTGCAACTTAAAGAAAAAATTATCAGCAGGATTAGTGCATTTAATGTAAATGCAACGTATAGTTTATTTCTCATAATAAAAAAAATTTATTATTATTGTACGATTATTTAGAAGCCAAAGTTATATTAAAATTTATAAAATACAAATTTTGCAATATATTATTTTCTTACTAAGACACATAGGTATATAATTTAGTTGCACGAAAATTGTATTTAATTGTAACAAATAATAAAAATTAAACATATGAGAAACAAAATTTTATTGATTACGGCACTAATTTTTAGCATTTTCATTGTTCTTTCTTTTGCAGTGAAAAAAAACTTCTATCGCTCAGGTGAAACCATTGTACAGATTTCAACCGAATACGGAGATATTAAAATAAAATTATACAACCAAACTCCCGGGCATCGCGATAATTTTATAAAGTTGATAAAGCAAAATGTTTATAACGGAACGCTTTTTCATCGTGTAATAAAAGGCTTTATGATACAGGGCGGTGACCCTGATTCAAAAACTGCAAAACCAGGTCAAATGCTCGGTAACGGTGAAACCGGTCCAAGAATTCCTGCCGAATTCGACAGTACTTTATACCACAAACGGGGGGCACTTGCCGCAGCAAGGGACGAAAATCCCGCGAAAGCTTCTTCGAGCTGCCAGTTCTATATTGTGCAGGGCAGAAAATTTACCGAACAGCAACTCAATGATATGTCGAAAGCTACGGGAATAAAATTCAGTAAAGAAAAAATTCAGGCATATACTACAATAGGTGGAGCTCCGCATCTCGATGGGAGTTATACCGTTTTCGGCGAAGTCATCGAAGGAATGGAAACAGTTGACAAGATTGCAGGCGTTGATGTTGATGTTAACAACAATTACCGTCCTCTTAAGGATATAAAGGTTACAATAAAAATTCTTGAATAAAATTAATTTAGTTTAAAGCCTGCCTGCCTGCAGGTTTAATGTCTAAAGTTAAAAAAAAGGGGATTTTTGATTTATAATTATAAATTTCCCAACTAAGAACGACAAACAGCAAACTATTTTTAACTTTAGCTACTTTTAATAATTCCCAAGAAACATATTTGAATTTTTACTATTTTTGAAGTTCAATTTTGAGCAAAAATATTTATGCAGGATAAAATTAAAAAGATTGTTAAGGAAATTGAAGGTTACAGACCGGCAAACGAAGATGACTTGGAGCAATTCCGTATTAAATACCTCGGAAAAAAGGGCGTTGTCAATGATTTGTTTGTTGAATTTAAAAATGTAGCTCCTGAAAACCGCAAGGAAACAGGAATGTTATTAAATCAACTGAAAAATAAAGCTGAAGAAAAATTTGAACTTTATAAAAAAGAACTGGTAAAAAATTCAGATTTTTCAGGAGAAAACCGGGACTTAACATTATCTTCAAGTGAACTTGAACTTGGTTCACGGCATCCTATATCAATTGTGAGAAATGAAATCATTCAGATTTTTTCACGCCTTGGTTTTAATATTTCCGAAGGACCCGAAGTAGAGGATGATTGGCATAATTTTACTGCTCTTAATTTTCCGGAAGAACATCCTGCAAGAGATATGCAGGATACTTTCTTTGTTCAGAAAAATCCCGATATCGCCTTAAGAACACACACTTCATCGGTTCAGGTGAGAGTTATGGAAAATACAAAACCGCCGATAAAAACAATTTCTCCCGGAAGGGTTTTTAGAAATGAAGCTATTTCTGCAAGAGCTCATTGCATTTTTCATCAAATCGAAGGATTATATGTTGACAAGAATGTTTCTTTTGCCGATTTGAAACAAACACTGCTTTATTTTGCAAAAGAAATGTTCGGCGAAAAAACGGAAATACGACTGCGTCCTTCATTTTTCCCTTTCACGGAACCATCGGCTGAAATGGATATTTCCTGCAATATATGCGGAGGTAAAGGATGTAATGTATGTAAATACAACGGTTGGGTTGAAATTCTCGGCTGCGGCATGGTCGACCCGAATGTTCTGGAAAATTGCAAAATCGACAGCAAAAAATATACCGGTTTTGCTTTCGGCATGGGAATTGAACGCATTGCAATGCTTAAATACCAGATAAAAGATTTACGATTGTTTTTCGAAAATGACGTAAGATTTTTGAAACAATTTAAATCTGCATTATAATTTTTTTACAAAATCTTCAAATTAAAACCCTTGATTACCAAAGACACCATAGATGATATTTTCAGTGCCGTCCGCATTGAAGAAATAATTAGCGAGTTTGTTTCTTTGAAAAAGAGAGGTGTGAACTTTGTCGGTTTATGCCCTTTTCATAACGAGAAAACTCCTTCATTTACGGTTTCTGCAACAAAAGGAATTTACAAATGCTTTGGCTGCGGAAAAGCGGGAAATGCCGTGAATTTTCTGATGGAACACGAACACTTCACGTATCCCGAAGCATTAAGATTTCTCGCAAAAAAATATAATATCGAAATTCAGGAAGACAAATCCGATTTAGCTGAAAAAAGTGACCAGAACAAAAAAGAACCGCTTTTTATTGTTTCGGATTTTGCACAAAAATATTTCTCCGATGTATTGTTTAATAGTGAAGATGGAAAAGCAATAGGACTTTCATATTTTACAGAAAGAGGATTCGGCGAACAAACAATACGAAAATTCCAGCTCGGTTATTGTCCCGGGAAATGGGATTCATTCACTCTCGAGGCATTAGATAAAGGATATAAACTGGAATACCTGAAAGAAACAGGTCTGACGATAGAAAAGGATGGAAAATATTTTGACAGGTTTCGGGGAAGAGCAATGTTTCCGATTCATAATTTATCGGGAAGAGTTATTGGTTTTGGAGGAAGAGTGCTTGGTTCGGAAACCCAGGCGGCAAAATATGTAAATTCTCCCGAATCGGAAATATACAGCAAAAGCAATGTTCTGTACGGAATGTACTTTGCCCGCAATTCAATTATTGAAAATAAAAACTGTTATCTTGTGGAGGGCTATACCGATGTTATTTCACTTCACCAGGCAGGAATTGAAAATGTTGTTGCTTCTTCAGGAACGTCGCTTACAACCGAACAAATACGCCTCATCCACAGATATGCGAATACTATTACGATTTTGTACGATGGAGATGCGGCAGGAATTAAAGCCTCTTTCAGGGGTATTGATATGATATTTGAAGAAGGGTTGAATGTAAGACTTGTTCTTTTTCCCGAAAATGAAGACCCCGATTCATTTACAAAAAAACACAGAACATCGGAAGTGAAAAAGTTTATTGATGATAATGTTGTAAACTTCATAACTTTTAAAACACTTGTACTTTTTGAGGAAGCAAAAAGCGATCCCGTGAAAAGAGCCGGATTCATTAAGGAAATTGCAAATACCATTGCTTTGATTCCCGACGGAATTGTTCGTTCGGAATACATAAAAGAATGTGCTGAAAAAGTTAAAATTTCCGAACAAATACTTAATCAGGAAATAAATAAAATAAGAAGAAAAAAAGTATTTGAAAGAAAAACTGACTTTCCTGTTGCTGAAGAAATCGAAGAAGAAAAAATAATTTCAGAACGGCAAACAGATTTTATTGAGAATTATGAAGAATCGCAGGAAAGCAATATCATAAGACTGATGCTGGAATACGGACATAAAGAACTTGTTTTCAGGGAGAAAAAAGAAAAAGAAATCATCGAACATAAAATAAATGTTGCGGAATATATTATTAATGAGCTTTTAAACGACGTTGAGTTTGAAAACCCTTTATATAAAAGAATATTTGAAGAATTTTCAACCGAACTTAAAAATAATAAAATATTAAATCAACAGCATTTTATCGACCATAGCGACAAGGAAATAAAAGAGCAATCAATAAATATAATACTGAGTTCGGAAAAAAACAGGATAAGTGAAAACTGGAAAAAGCATGGTATTGTTATTAATGACGAAGAAAAAGATTTACCAAGAACAATTATACAATCCATTGCAGTTTTGAAGCTGAAAAAAATACTAAAATTAAAAGAAGAAGCACTTAATAGGTTAAAAATGGCAGTTAATGATGAAGAAATATTGTTTTATCAGAATTTATGCAAAAAGTTCGACAAAGCCAAACAAACTATAGCTAATTCAAAGGAATTAGGAAGAATAATTATAAAATAATTTTTTTTGAAAAAAAATATTTTGTTTTAAAAAAAGAATAATTTATTTTTGTACCCAATTAAAAAAGTCTTTAAATATTATTTTTAATAATTAAAACTCAAAGTATTATGACAAAAGCAGATATAATAGCAGAAATCAGTAACAAAACAGGAATTGAAAAAATAGCAGTACAGGCAACAGTTGAAGCATTTATGAATAGCGTAAAGGGTTCATTGGAAAGCGGAAAAAATGTATATATGAGGGGATTTGGAAGTTTTATAGTTAAAAGAAGAGCAAAGAAAACAGGAAGAAATATTTCAAAAAATACAACAATAATAATTCCCGCACATAATATTCCGGCTTTCAAACCTGCAAAAACATTTGTAAATAGCGTAAAAAACAGAGTTAAAGTTACTGCGTAATTTTATTCAGTAAATAATAAACTTTTATATTGTAGAAAATAAAAATGTTTTAATAAGAAATTTTTTATAAATTTGCTTTATTATTAAATCATTTATTAAAATATAAAATTTAGCTAAAATCAAATGCCGAGCGGAAAAAAAAGAAAAAAACAAAAAATGAATACCCATAAGCGAAAAAAACGTCTGAGAAAAAACAGACATAAAAAGGGTTAATTTATTTTCGCTTTTTTAAAATAATAATTTTCTCGAAGTTCATACTTTCATTTCCATTGAAAATTCTGAAACGGGCTTTTTTCAAACTAATTTAATTATTTCCAAACTTTTAGCTTTCATTTTGAGTATAAGTGAAATATAAATATTATTATTGTGAACAATGAACTTATTATAAGCTCTCATTCAAATGAAGTTATTATCGCTCTTTTAAATGAAAAACGATTAATTGAACTTCACAAAGAAAAGAGTAACAGCGGCTTTTCAGTCGGAGATTTGTATTTCGGCAGGGTTAGAAAGGTAATTCAGGGACTTAATGCAGCTTTTGTGGATATCGGATACGAGAAAGATGCTTTTTTGCATTATCTTGATTTAGGGCCGAACTTCAAGTCACTGAACAAGTTTATCAAATCTGTTACTTTCAATAAAAACAATTCCTTATCTATTGAAAATGTTGTATTTGATCCCGAAATACCCAAAACCGGTAAGATTTCACATGTGCTTGCTCAAAATAACAACATTATGGTTCAGGTTGTTAAAGAACCTATTTCAACCAAAGGACCGCGGCTGACAAGTGAAATTTCCCTTGCAGGCAGATTTATTGTATTAATTCCTTTTTCAGATAAAATATCGATTTCACAGAGAATAAAAAATCAGGACGAACGCATACGTCTGAAAAAATTAATCCAAAGCATAAAACCAAATAATTTCGGAGTGATTGTACGTACTGCTGCTGAAAATAAAAAAGTAGCCGAACTCGACATGGACTTAAAAGACTTGGTTAATAAATGGAATCTGGCAATAAAATCAATATCCTCGGCTACACCGCCGCATAGAGTATTTAGTGAATTGGATCGTACGTCAACAATTTTGCGCGATATCCTCAACGCGTCTTTCAACAGTATTCAGGTTGATAATCAAACAATGTATGATGTGGTTTTAAAATATATTAAGACAATAGCACCCGAAAAAAGAGATATAGTTAAGCTCTACAAGGGGAAAGAACCTATTTTTGAATTTTTCGGGGTCGAGAAACAAATTAAAAATGCTTTCGGAAGAATTGTAAATCTCAAGGGCGGAGCATATATAATAATCGAACACACCGAAGCATTACATGTTGTTGATGTAAACAGCGGACACAGAATTAATTCAGAACATAATCAGGAAGCAAATGCACTGGAAGTAAACCTTGATGCTGCTACGGAAATTGCCCGCCAGCTGAGGCTAAGAGACCTCGGAGGAATTATTGTTGTTGATTTTATCGACCTGCGGTCGCCTACAAATAAAAAATTATTGTATCTGCGACTCAGGGATGAAATGAAAAACGACAGGGCAAAACATAATATTCTTCCTCCGAGTAAATTCGGATTGGTGCAGATTACGCGCCAGAGAGTGCGCACAGAAACAAGTATAAATACCGTTGAAAAATGCCCGGCATGCGATGGCACCGGTGAAATAAAGGCAAGCATAACTTTTGTTGACGATATTGAAAGCGATATTAAATATATTTTTGATGAATTGAATCAAAAACATCTGCACCTTGAAGTTCACCCTATAATATATGCCTACCTTAAAAAACTTCAGTGGAACTGGTATTTTAAATTTAAGAAATGGATTAAAATAAAAAGTTCAAAATCCTGCCATTTGCTTGAATGTCGCTTTTTCGATAAAAATGATGATGAAATAAAACTTTAAAGAAATTTATTTTATTATCAACTTATTATAAATCTTATTTAAATGAAGCAATCTGTTTTTAATTTATTGAAAATAGCAGGTTTATTGGGTCTTTTAAGGTTTTTAAAAAAAGATAAAATAACCTTACTTTGCTTTCATAGAATCTCAGACGAAAATTCTCCTTCCTGGCCTCCGCTGAAAATAAAAGTTTTTGAAAAATTACTGCAATATATCATCAGAAATTATAATGTTATTTCACTTCAGGATATTGATAATAAAGAAGTATTTGAAAATAAAAAACCAAAAATCATTTTAACTTTTGACGATGGCTATAAAGATTTTTACCATAATGTTCTGCCGTTACTGAAAAAATACGATTTGCCTGCAGTGCTTAATATTGTTACTGATTGCGCTGATGGTAAAAATTTAATATGGACCCAGAAATTAAATAAAATTATTGAGGCATATTATTTTTCGGAAGTTCCAATAAAAATTGATATAAATGAAATTAGGTTTAATTCCCTGCTTGATAACGGAAATATCAGTAAAATAGGTACGGGAATATACCTTGCTCTTTTAAATACTGAAGAGAAAAAAAGAAATGAGTTTATAAATGAGCTGGAAAAAAACATTACAGAAAAAGTTGAACATACCGGAATGATGAACTGGCAGGAAATTAAGGAATGTCTGCAAAATAATATTACAATCGGTTCGCACACAAAGTCGCACGTTAACCTGACAAAAATAAATGATAAGGAAAAATTGAATGATGAAATAATTGGTTCAAAAACAATAATTGAGCAAAGAATAAATTATCAAACCGGATGCATTGCTTTTCCAAACGGACAATACAATAATATTGTAAAAGACATGGCTGTTAAATCGGGATATAAATATTTGCTTGCGGTTGATGAAAAATTGTTTGAAGTAAAACGAAATACGGGACATCATTTGATTCCAAGAATAATGATACAGCACGAAACATATACCGAAAATTGTTTTAAAATTGAAAATTTTCATAACATTATTAAAAAAATACTAAAGTAGAATTGAGGCGGAAATGGAAAGTAATAAAGGAATTAAATTTATTTTTTAATATTATTTAGAATAAAACATTTTAATTAAAAGTTACGTTAATATAATTATGGCAATACCCGAAAAGGCAACAATAGATAAATTTGAAGAGATTTATCCGCTTTTGAAAGAATTTCAACCTTCAATTTCAAAAGAACGCTGGATGAACCTATTCAGCTATTCCTTTTCGGGTAATGAAAATTATTGTGGATATTACCTGAAAGAAGGAAATGAAATTGCAGGTTTTCTCGGGTTGGTTTTCAGCAAAAGAATAATTAACGGAAAGGAAGAAAATATTTGTAATACTTCAACATGGGTTGTTAAAGAAAAATACCGCGATAGGAGTTTGGAATTACTATATCCTGTTCTTGAACTGGAAAATCACACAATAGTATGCCATACACCAAACTCAAGAGTAAATGAAATTTATAAAAAATTAAATTTCAAAAATCTTGAAACAAGAACAAGAATTTTATTACCTATATTTAATCCTTTTGCAAAAAAAGAATTACGATTTTTTTATGGCAACGAAATAGAAAATGAAATTGCAGATGATAAAAATTTATCAAAAATTCTTAATGAGCATAAAAAATATAATTGTTTTTATTTGTTTTTAAAAACAGATGAAGGCAAATGTTTAATTGTTTATACAAAAGTAAAACGAAAAAAACTGCCTTGCACAAACATTCATTTTATAAGCAACCCCGAACTTTTTGTAAAATACCTTTCCCAAATAAAACGCGAAATAACGGGAAGAAATAAAATTCTGTTTATATTTTTTGATGAAAGATTTACAAACAATAAAAAAATTCCTTTTTCACTTTCCTGCAAACGAAAAATCCCCAAAAAATTTAAGTCAAATTCTCTTTTAGAAAAAGATATTGATAATCTTTGTTCCGAATTAATTCTGCTGGATATTTAAAAAGACGATTTTTTTCATAAGTAAGGTTGTTTTCAAAAATAAACTACTTTCAATTTGTTTTTTTTAATATTGTTTTATAATTTGGTAACCTTGTAATTACATTATAATTAATCAAAAATATTTTACTTATGAAAAAATTTACCTTTTTATTCGTATTGTTTGTAATTATGATTACAAACGCATTTGCACAACTTAATGTTATTGTTAATGCAAATAACGATACTATTTGTGCTGGAAGAAATGCAACGCTGACTGCAGTTGCAACAGGAGGGCAGGCACCATATCAATATTCGTGGAGCAATGCTGCCACAAATTCATCAACACAGGTAATCCCAACCACAACGACAACTTATTTTGTTACTGTCACTGACAACAATTCAGTTACAGCTACAGGAAGTATTGTTATAACCGTTAACCCGAAACCAACTATTACAGCAAATAACGCAACTATTTGCGGAATGGGACAAGTTGCCACGCTTTGTGCGAGCGGGGGTACTAATTATACATGGAGCAACGGCGCTACTACAACCTGCAGAACTGCAAGTCCTCCGAATACAAATACATATTATGTAACCGGAACGAATGAAAATGGCTGCTCAAATACAGCAAGAGCAATTGTAACTGTTTCATCACCCCCCCAGCTGAATGTTAATAATGCATCAATATGTATAGGAAATTCTGCTAATATTTGCGCAAGCGGACAATCGATATCATATACATGGTCAACAACCGAAACAGAAACCTGTATTTCGGTGGCACCTACAGTTACAACATCTTATTATGTTACAGGAACAAGAACATCCGGCTGTACAAATACCGCAAGGTCAGTAGTGACCGTAAATGATATTCCGGTTATTACTATTAAGAATAATAAAGATTCAGTTTGCGGAGGAACTGTCGTCAATCTGAATGCAACCGGTGCCAATAATTATACGTGGAGTACAATGCAAACCGGTTCAAGCATAAATGTCTCACCAACGACTTCTACGGTATATAGTGTTGTTGGTTCAGTAGGCGGATGTACTGCCAGTTCGAGTATTTCTATTACCGTATACCCGATTCCTATTGTTACTGCAACAGGCGGTTCAATTTGCGGAGGAAGTGGTTTTGTGAATGTTTGTGCTGATGGCGCTTTAGATTATACATGGAATAACGGACAAAGTGTAAGTTGCTTTACGGTCAGTCCGAGTGTTAGTACAACATATACTGTCACGGGAACAAGTGCGGACGGATGTACCAAAACTGCAAGAGCAGTTGTTGGAGTTGGAACAACTCCTACTATAACAGCAGCAAATGGAACTAATTGCAGTGGAGTAGCAATAACTATTTGTGCCAGCGGAGGAAATTCCTATACATGGAGTACAGGAAATACAGGAAATTGTGTTTCAGTTAATCCTACGGTTACAACAACTTATTTTGTCACTGGCGCCAATACAAGCGGTTGCACAAATCTTGATACTGCAATAGTCACTGTTAAGCCCCTGCCTGATGTCGGAGCAACAGGCGGAATAATTTGCAGGGGTAGTTCAATATTTATTTGTGTAACAGGCGGAAATACATACACGTGGAGCACGGGACCAACGCAAAGTTGTATATCAGTTGCACCAACTGCAACAATAAATTATACTGTCAGCGGAACAGGAGCTAATGGCTGTATCGCCACTGCCGTATCAAATGTAATTGTTAATCAACGTCCCGTAATTACTGCTACAGGAGGTGCAATATGCAGTGGCAGTGGTTCAGTCACAGTTTGCGCTAGTGGGGGAACTGATTATTCATGGAATAACGGTGAAACTACAGATTGTTTTAGTGCCAGCCCAACGGTTAATACAACATATACTGTTACCGGCACAGATGAAAATACCTGTACAAATACTGCTAAAGCTGCTGTTGTTATCAGCACGACACCAACAATTACAGCAACAGGAGGAGGTACATGTGAAGGAGTATCAATTGGTATTTGTGCAAGCGGTGGAAACACATACACATGGAGCAATGATTCAATAGGCAGTTGCATAACAGTCAATCCGACAGCAACTACAACATATACAGTAACTGGAGCTAACGCAAGCGGTTGCGTTAATACAGCAGATGCCGTTGTTACAACTCTTAGCCTTCCAAGCATTTCTTCAACCGGAGGAATGATTTGTCTCGGTTCATCTATTTATATTTGTGTTACCGGAGGGACTGCTTATACATGGAGTACAACTCAAACACAAAGTTGTATTTCAGTTGCACCAACTGCAACAACAAATTATACTGTTACCGGAAGCGGAACAAACGGCTGTATAAATACTGCCGAATCGAATGTGATAGTGAATCAGCCACCCACTATAACTGCTACGGGAGGAGCAATGTGCAGCGGAACTGCTTCGGTTGTTATCTTTGCCAGCGGTGGAATTGACTATACATGGGACACAGGAGAAACAACAAGCAGCATTACAGTTAGTCCAACTGCAAGTGTGACATATGCAGTTACAGGCGTTGATGCTAATTCATGCAGCAATACCGCCGAAGCAGTTGTTGTGATAGGTCAAACGCCTACAATTACTGCAAATAACGGAAGTATCTGCAAAGGATCTTCAATCAGTATTTGCGGCGGCGGCGGCGATACTTATACATGGAGCGAAGGAACTTCAGGAATGTGCGCGATTGTTGCCCCAACAATTACAACTACTTATACTGTAACAGGTACTAATGCTGACGGTTGTACCAATACCGCAAATGCCGTAGTAACTGTTAAGCAATTACCAAATGTTATTGCTTCAAATGATACAGCAATTTGCATTGGTTATTCTGCTGACATTTGTGCAAGTGGTGGTGTTTCTTATACATGGAGCACAATTTCGACAATGACATGTATTTCAGTAAACCCTACTGTTACCACAACATATTATGTCACGGGTACAGGCACGAATGGTTGTAAAAAAGCAGACGACGTTGTGATAATTGTAAATAGTTGTGTAGGTATTACTGAAAATAATAATAAAATTGGTTTGAATGTATTTCCTAATCCAACCGAAGAAAACATTAATATTATTTTCAATATTGAAAAACCAATGGGAATATCTGTAAAATTAGTTAATCTGAGCGGACAGGTAGTTTATAGCGAAAAACTGGAATATTATAAAGGCACATATTCAAAGGCAATCAGTTTGCTTGATAAAACCGGAGGAGTGTATTATTTGCAGATAATAACAGACAATACTACGCTTACTAGAAAAATAATTCTGGTAAGATAAATTTAATATTATTAAGAAAAACGCCGGGATAAATTTTCCGGCGTTTTTTTTTAGGATTTCATAAAAATCAATTAAGTTTGCCGGCATGATTGAAAATATTAAAATTACAGCAACTACAAAAAAAGAAAAGTACGAATTACTTTTGCAGCAGATTAAATCGCTGGTTGAAGGCGAAAACGATTTGATTGCAAATCTTTCAAACATCGCTTCTGCATTAAAGTTTGGAATGAATTTTTTCTGGATTGGGTTTTATTTCGTAAAAGAAAATGAACTTGTTCTTGGTCCTTTTCAGGGAACTATTGCCTGTACGAGAATAAAAAAAGGAAAGGGAGTTTGCGGAACATGCTGGGAGCAAAAGAAAACAATGATTGTTGAAGATGTTGAAAAATTTCCCGGACATATTGCATGCAGTTCTCTGTCGCGTTCCGAAATTGTAGTTCCTGTATTTGATAAAAATAATAATGTTGCAATGGTGCTTGATGTTGACAGCACAAAACTTTCCGATTTTGATGAAACCGATAAAAGTTTCTTGGAAAAAATTGCGGAAATAATCAAAAACATAATTTGAAGTTTTCAGAAAAACTCTGTGTAACTCCGTTAATTCTCCCCGTGTATCTCTGTAAATTTTTTTATTACACAGAGGTTCCACAGAGAGCCATAGAGAAAGATATGCTATTTTCTTAATGCGACACTTACATAGATTAATTTTCTGAAATCTATTCCAATTCCGTTTTCTTCTTTTCCGCTTGGTTTTTATATTTTTTATCGAGAAGAATTATTTTATCAATAATGATTTTTGCATCTTCTTTTTTGCCGCTGTTGATAAGCGAGAGGGCTTTATACCAAAGAGCATCTTCATAATATTCCCCGCTGCTAACAGCAATGGTTTTATCGAACTTCTCAATTGCTTCTTTGTATTTCTTTAAATTATAATAAGCGATACCTGAGTTATAAATTGCGTTGTAATCATCCGGATTTTCTTTAAGGATTTTTTCGTATTTTTTTAAATCGGTATTGTAATCTTTTACTTCTACATTGCTTACAGGGAAATTTCCTTCATCACCGGCAGAAGGACTTGTAACTGGCTGGCTTGTTTTTTCGGAATATGAAGGAGCTATTTTTTTCCCTTTCCGCCTTAAAGATTTTTCTTTTGTTGCAAGAGCATCTTCTTCTTTTGCAACTGGTTCATTTTTTTGCACGATATTTTCTTTATAGATAGCAACTTTTTTGTTTTCTTCTTTCGGTGAAATATTATTTATCGAATCACCAGAAGTAATTACCGGAGGAGTAACATATTCTTTTACTGTAACTTCTTCTTTTCCTGTTTTTGTATTGCCCTGAGAACCTCCTCCGTAACCGGTATTATATCCATATCCTTCATTTTTATCCGGAGGTGCATAAAATGTTTTCTCTTTCTTTTTTTCAGGTAAAACGGATGTTTTGTTTTCAGTATAAGTACCGATGAATTCATTTTGCTCTGTTTTTATTTTATCATTTTTAACTACTACCGGAGCAACAATTTCTTTTTTTAATATGTAATTAAATAAAAATGATATTCCGAATAAGAAAGTAAGCATTGCTGCTATTGCATAAGCCCATTTGTAATTGAATTCAATGATTTTTGTTTTTGATTTTTTTGTGCGGGAATATATTCCTGATTTTAATTCGCCGATAATATTTTTTGCTTTTTTGGTATTAATAAGTTTCAATCCTTCCAATGCATCGGAACAAAGTTCACAGTCGAGCAGATGTTTTTCAACCATGTGCCTTTCATCGGAAGATACTTTATTGTCAATGTATTTGAACAATAAGTCTTCCGTAAGACATTCGCTTTGCGAAAAAATATTTTTTAATTTTTCAGTCATACTTGTTTTGTATAAATATTTTCAAATTCCGTTTACCGTTTTGTATGAAACTTTTGACCTTATTCATATCATAACCCGTTATTTCGATTATTTCCTGGTAACTTTTATCTTTTATAAAGAACAACTCGATACAAATCTTTTGTTCTGGACTTAAATTTTTTATTCCTTCTTCCAGATGCTGAATCCGGATTTCTTTATCCTTTCCATTATCATGATGCAAAACGGAGTCGGATTCCATAAAAGAGGATAAATCTTTTTTTAGTGTATTTTCATTTATAATCTGAACAGTTTTGCCGCGCAGCGTCATCAGGCAGTGATTTTTTGCACATACATGCAGCCATGATTTGAAATTTTCAATTTCGTGCTTCTTTAAATCTTCAAGAAGTTTTTCGAAAATCTGCATAACGGCATCCTTGCTTTCGTCTTCATCTTTAAGATATTTCATGCAAACGCCAAAAACAAGGTGAACATAACGGTTATATAACTCCCCTACATAATTATTTTCTCCCGTTTCCTTATATGAAGAAATGAGTTCGCTGTCGGTTTGGTTTTTTATGTCAGGGAATCTGGACAAAAAGTAATATTATATTAATTATTTAAGTTTTTATTAGAATTGTTTATTTCACGCAAAGACGCAAAGATATTATTATATTTTTGTAATATGTTGCGAATCAGCGTCTTTGCAGTTTTAAGATTTTCAAAAATTTAGTTTCACGAACAAATATCCGATTTTTTTTAAAAAGTTTTATGGAATTTTCATTTCCAATGCATCTTATTATCGGGAAAGGGAAAAAATGAAAGAATTTATTAACCATTTAAAAACTAAAAGTCATGAAAACAATTAAATTAATTTTAGCAATCGGCATAATGCTGATGATGTGTCCTTCAACAGTAAAGACACAAGTTTCCAACGAAAAAGCAGGAAACGAAGACAAAACACTATCGCCTTATTTTTTTGTAAAAAGCGATGATAGTTCTATTGATCAGCTTCCGTTAAAGGCAACATCGGCAGAGGTCAACATATCGGGCATTATTGCAGATATAAAAATAGTGCAGGTATATGAAAACAAAGGTAAAAAACCGCTCGAAGCAATTTATGTATTTCCTGCATCAACAAGAGCTGCGGTTTATGCGATGACAATGAAAATCGGCGACAGGGTTCTTGTTGCCAAAATACAGGAAAGAGAACAAGCGCGAAAAGATTATGAAGAAGCCAAGCAACAGGGTAAAAGTACATCACTTCTTGAGGAAGACAGACCTAATGTTTTTAAAATGAATGTGGGAAACATTATGCCCGGCGATACCATAAGAATAGAATTAAGATATACCGAACTCCTTATTCCCGAAAACGGAATTTATGAATTCGTTTATCCCACAGTTGTTGGTCCGAGATATTCAAATAAGGATTCCGAAACTGCTTCAAGTAATGATAAATGGGTTTCAAATCCTTATACTCATCAGGGCGAAGCTCCCTTATATACATTCGACATAAAAACAAAAATCGAAGGAGGAGTTCCGGTAAAAGATGTTGTTTGCAATACGCATAAAGTCAATGTAAAATTTGAAAGCAAAAGTTGTGCAGTAGTTAATCTTGATAAAAGTGAAGAATACGGCGGCAACAGGGATTATATTTTAAAATATCGTTTAAAAGATAATAAGATTCAATCGGGAATTATACTTTATAGTAAAGGCGGCGAAAAATATTTTCTGGCTATGATTCAGCCACCGGAAAGACCATCAATAGATGAAATTCCTCCGAGGGAATACATTTTTGTAATGGATGTTTCAGGCTCCATGTCGGGTTATCCGCTCGAAACTTCAAAAAAAGTATTGAAAGACCTTGTAAACAATCTCCGTCCGATCGACAAATTCAATCTTATGCTTTTTGCAGGAAATAATCTTGTATTATCCGATAAATCAATGCCTGCAACAGCAGAAAATCTCAAGAAAGCAATTGACATGATAGAAAATCAAAGTGGCGGCGGTGGAACTGAAATTCTGCCTGCTTTACAGCGTGCTTTGGCGCTCGAAAAATCGGAAGGATATTCAAGAACATTTGTAATTGCCACCGACGGTTATGTTGATGTTGAAAAAGATGTTTTTGACCTGATAAAAAAGAACTTGTCAAATGCCAACTTTTTTGCATTCGGCATAGGAACTTCAGTTAACCGTTATATAATAGAAGGAATGGCACACATAGGAATGGGCGAACCTTTTATTGTTACAAAAGAAAACGAAGCCAAAGCAGCAGCCGAAAAATTCAGAAAATATGTACAATCTCCTGTTTTAACCGATATAAAAATAAATTTCGGAAACTTCAGTGTTTACGATGTTGAACCGATATCCGTTCCCGATGTTTTTGCCGAAAGACCTGTAATGATATATGGTAAGTGGAAAGGTGATGCCAGCGGAACAATTCAGCTTACCGGAAAAAACGGCAGCGGAAATTACACATGCTCAATAAATGTAGGTGATGCAAAACCTTCGGAAGAAAATATCGCACTTAAATATATATGGGTAAGGCAGAAAATAAGAGAACTCGGCGATTATAAAAAGCTGGGAGAAACCGATGAAATAAAAAAAGAAATTACAGAACTCGGTTTGAAATATAATCTTCTTACCGAATACACTTCTTTCATAGCGATTGACTCGCTTGTAAGAAATAAGGGCGGAAAACAAACAACAGTAAAACAGCCGTTGCCAATGCCCGAAGGTGTAAGCGATAATGCAATAGGAGATGAATCAAAAGCTACCGGTAGTGGTTATGGTCGTGGGGGTGGAGTTAACAAAAGTTATGGTTCAGGAAAAGCAAAATACACTTCAAAACCACAAGGCAATTATAGTGCAACTGCTCCAATGGTTGTTAAAGAAGAAGTTATTGGACAGGACAGTGTTTTTGCTGAAGTTATGCCAGAATATGCTGGAGGTGAAAAGGCGC
>JAQUPB010000003.1 GCA_029004185.1 Bacteroidales bacterium
TCAGATTTCAGATATTAAATTCAAAACTCGAAACCATTCAGCAAAAAGATTTCGAACTCGATGTAAAACTCACGGGCGATGAAATTCCGGAAAATATTTTCATCGAAACCGGCAAAACACAATTCAAGCTCGAAAAAGAAAATACCGTTCTTTTTCATTTCACTTTTAAAAGTCCGCTGAAAAACATAAAATTCAAATTCACTGCCGACGGCTACGAATCGAGGGAATATGAATTAAAAGTATTGCCAAATCCCATTGTCCTCAACTTTCAGATTTATCTCAATTATCCAAAATATCTGAACAAGAAAGCGGAAACCCTTAATAATACTGGCGATCTACTTATTCCGGAAGGAACAAAAGTTACATGGAAATTTCTGACCAAAGACACCAAAATCCTGAAAATAGGATATAAAGACACTGTAATTTCAATAAAACCTTCGGACGAAAATCACTTTGATTATACACGTATTATAAGGGAAAACCTGAATTATAAGATTTCCACAACTAATGAATTTGTGAACAACAGCGATTCCATAACTTATCTCATAAATGTAATTCCCGATGCTTATCCTGTTATAAAAGCAGAAGAATTCAAGGATACATTGTCGGTAAAACGACTTTATTACAAGGGAACCATAAAAGACGATTATGGTTTCAGCAGACTTACTTTCAACTACAGGTATTTAAAACGCGAAGATTCTCTGACAACAGATATTTCAAAAAAAATAATTTCAAAAAATATTATCATAAGCAATTCAGTTACACAGCAGGACTTTTATTATTACTGGGATTTGAATACAATTGATATTTTTCCCGGTGATGAAATAGAATATTATTTTGAAGTATGGGATAATGACGGTGTGAATGACAGCAAATCGGCCCGTTCCGAAAAACTCATGTACAAAGCTCCTTCGCTTAAAGAATTAAATGAAAGCACATCGAAAAATAATGAAAAGATAAAAGATGATTTGGAAAACTCAATCAAGGAAGCAAAGAAGTTGCAGAAAGACATTGAAAATTTACGATTGAGTTTACTGCAGAAAAAAAATCCCGACTGGAATGATAAGAAAAAGATGAAGGACATAATGAGCAGGCAAAGCGAACTTCAGAAAACCATTGACAATATTGAAAAGCAAAATAAAGAAAACAACATACGCCAATCTGAATTCAGCAAAACCGATGAAAGAATTCTTGAGAAACAAAAGCAGCTTGAAGAGTTATTCAAGAATGTGATGACCGATGAAATGAAAAAAATGCTTGAAGAAATTCAGAAACTTCTTGACAAGGTTGACAAAAATGAAATGCAACAGATGCTTGAAAAGATGCAGCTTTCAACAAAAGATTTAGAAAAAGAAATTGACCGCAACCTCGAAATTTTCAAACAACTTGAGTTTGAAAAAAAGCTTCAGGAGAATATTGACAACCTGAAAGACATGGCAAAGAGGGAAGAAAATCTTTCGAAAGAAACCGATAAAAAAAATGCCGACAGCAAACAATTAGAAGAAAAGCAAAAAGACCTGAATAAAGATTTCGAAGAATTCAAAAAGGAAATGAAGGAGCTTGAAAAGAAAAATCAGGAACTTGAAAATCCCAACAATTTAAAAAATACCGATGCAAAACAGAATGAAATACAGCAGGAAATGAAGAACAGCGCCGAGCAGCTTGAAAACAAGAAGAACAGCAAGGCATCGGAGTCGCAGAAGAAAGCTTCGGACAAAATGGAGCAGCTTTCGCAGCAGCTTGAGCAGATGCAGATGGAAATGGAGCAGGAAAATGAAGCCGAAGATGCCGAAACGCTGAGGCAGGTCCTTGAAAACCTTCTCAAAGTGTCGTTTGCGCAGGAAGCCCTCATGAATAAATTGAATAAAACGAATATCAACGACCCCCAATATCCAAAAATCATGCAGGAGCAGAAAAAGCTCAGGGATGACTCCCAGATGATAGAAGATTCGCTGTATGCGTTAAGCAAACGTCAGGTACAGTTACAATCCATAGTAAATCGGGAGATTAGCTCCATAAACATGAATATTGACAAGGCGATTGGGTTTTTAGAATCGCGGAATTCTCAAATGGCAGGCAATCGCCAGCAGTACGTTATGACTTCGCTTAATAACCTTGCATTAATATTGGATGAATCGCTAAAACAGGCGCAAATGAAGATGTCAGCAAAGAAGTGCAACAGTAAATGCAAGAAAGGTGGGACATGCAGCAAACCTGGTTCCGGAAAACCAAGCATAAGTTCGATGCGTCAAATGCAGGAGGCGCTTAACAAGCAGATTCAAAAACTTAAGGAAGAGCTTGAAAAACAAGGGAATTCAAAAGGTCCAAAACAAAACGGCCAAAAAAGTGGAATTAGCGAAAAAATTTCTAAATTAGCTGCGGAGCAGGAGGCATTGCGCAACGAATTGCAAAAATTAAGTCAGGGTCTTAAAGACGACCCAAAAGGCAATTCGGGAGAGCTTGAAAGGATTGCCAAACAAATGGAAGAGACGGAAACGGATTTGGTAAACAAGATTTTATCAAATGAGACTTTGAAGCGGCAGCAGGAAATTTTAACACGACTCTTGGATGCGGAAAAAGCAGAGAGGGAAAGGGGTGAAGAAGAAAAAAGGGAATCGAGGGAAGCAAAAGATGAGAATTACAGTAACTTTTTTGAAAAATTCAAGTATAATTATATAAAAACAAATGAAACGGAGTTGCTGAAAACAGTTCCGCCAACATTAAATATTTTTTATAAAAATAAAGTAAACGAATATTTTAATAATTTTGGGGTCAAGTAAAAATGATAATCACCGATAAACATAAAATAGAGTTCAGCGCTTCGTTAAACAGCGTTTCGATAGTTGAAAGGTTTGCAGAAGAAATCTGCGACTATTTTAATGTAAATAATGAATATTACGGAAACATTCTGGTCGCACTCACCGAAGCTGCAAGCAATGCAATAATTCACGGCAGCAAATCAGACACAAATAAAAAAATCCAGATATCGTTTCAGGCAAAAAACGGCTGTTTGTCATTTACAGTAAAAGACCAGGGCAACGGTTTTGATTTCAATAATATCCCCGACCCCACTGATCCGAATAATGAAAATGAAAATGCCGGCAGAGGCATTTACCTCATAAAATCACTTTCCGACGAAGTTAACTTTCTTGAAAACGGCAGGGTTGTTGAAATAAATTTTAAGATTTCAAACATCAACAGCAGTCTCGCCACAAAACGCATCCAGCAGTATCATCAGCATTTGCAGGAAAAGAAGGTTGGAGCGAAAAAGAAATAAATAAAATTACATCCTGGTGTTTCTATGTTCCGGTAAATATTGGGACTGTGTCTTTATAGCGTTTTATTCTTTGCGAAAACCTTTGCGCTCTTTGTGAGAAAAAAATTAAAAAATTTCACGCAAAGACCGCTAAGACCAAGCGCAAAGTTCGCAAAGAAAATTTAATTTAATACCTGGTGCTTTTTTGGATTTACATTTTTTTGGCGAATCACCCTGAAAAAACTTCTGAATTAATAATGAATAATTTTGGTTATGTTTTCATTATTTTCTGTTCGTATTTTTAAAATATAAATTCCTTTTGCCAGTCCCATTGCTTCTGCATCTATTAATATACTGTGTCTTCCGGCAATCTGATTTATTTTGTTTTCAATAATAATTTCTTTTCCCAACACATCTGCCAGTTTTATTTCCACTTCCTGATTTTTATTTAATTCATATTTTATCGTTATATTTTTACTGAATGGATTTGGAAATACGGACAGATTAAAAATATCAGTCAGTTCATTTATTGCAGTAGGATTCTGAACCATTTGCCCGTCGGATATTACGGAATCTGATAGTAATCCCGCGCCGTTTTCTGCTTTCACCATCACATAATACATCTGCCCGATTGTTAAACTCAGTCCTGTTTTTGTTAGAGTTTTGTCTGTGTCGTTATCCGTCCAGTTTACCACATCTTTTGCTCCTGCTGTTGTTCCTATTGCATACCAGTATTTCACAACTCCCGAATTTACATCTGTTGAATTATCCCAATTCGCTGAAAGTTGTGTAGTGCTTGTTGTAACATTTATATCATTTCCGGTTCCGTCTCTTACCTCTGCAACATTTGCCGGTGCTGTCCAATCTATATTCACGCTCTTCGATGCTACCGATGATAAATTTCCTGCGCTATCCATCACTATTGATTTTATCATGCAAGCCGGACTTCCGGGAGATGCGTTCTGATATCTTGCCGCGTTTGTTGATGCCGCTCCTACTGTTACCGTTGCCGTAATGCTTCTCGAACGGTATACATTTAAATTATCTATGGTATATTTACAATTTCCTGTTCTGAAAGATATATAACTTCCGTTTGTCAGCGGCGAACTGTCAGTCCAGCTGCTTACAAGATTATTATCAACATAAACTTTAAGTTCTCCGGTACTTCTGTCAAATACAATTCTGTATTCATTCCATGAGCCAGGAGTTAACGATACGGCGGCACTTTTCACAGGTGAGCCCAATACATTATTCACCGATTTATAGATATCAACCTGATCCAGGTCAACACGGAACCATATCATATATGCATTTCCCCTGTCGGTTGCCGTTGCATCATCGCACATGATATAAATTCCTGCTCTGCGGCTTGTTCCCGAGCCTTCCATCTTTGCCGACCAGCTGTACAAATAACGGCTGGATAAATTCTGTGTCAGCGGTGCCGATATGTTTGTGTTTGCCAATGCTTCGTCTGTTTGTTCAAGTGTTCCTGCATTTATTCCCCATGTGCCTGTTGATGTTATCCAGTCGGAATGAATTGAAGTTGTGAAATTATCCCTGTAAAATCCTCTTGCCGGATTTGCCCTCCATTCGGTTCCGTTGTTATCAACTACATGATACATGCTTTTTGCAAGTCCGCTTCCTCCCGTGTTATCAGCATCGGTGAATGTTGCAGTAAAATTTTTTGTCTGCCATGTTGACGGTACGCTGATTGATGTTGTAGGTTCTGTATTGTCTATGCCCACAGCAATCCATTTAACTGCATCAAAAGCAATATTCTGTCCTGCTGTTCCTGAAACATCACCAAGATAAACATATCCTGTTTTTCCTTTTGCAAACTGATAAGTACCAAGTGAAACCCAGTTGCCGTGATTATTATTCTGATTAACAATTACAGACGTACTTCCGCCTTCATAATATATTTTATAAACGGCGTGGTTGGTGTTTGCATTAACCGTAGGTATGTATGCCTGCACTTCGTAGCTTCCTGCTTCGGGTATGTTTGGTGTCCACGTAACATAACAAATGTCGCTGCCCGTGCTTTCGGTGAGTGTGTACCACATATGTCCGTTGTATCCTCCGCTGTTGGCATCGAGGAAATAACTCATATGAGAAGGTAATTTGTTGTTCATGTAAAATCCATGATTATAAAATATGTCATCGATTATTGTATCATTATAAGTTGCTTCGGTAGTTCTTGCTCTTACTGTCCATGCAACACCGTTAAGATTTGAATAACCGTTATTATATCCGGGCCAGTCGTAATATGAATCGGAACCGTCGTAATTCGGATAACCGTTGTTCTTATTGCCGTATGGGTCGTGGAATATTATTGTATGCTGTCCTCCCGCAACGTATCCAATAGCTAATGTAAGATGACCTGCCGAACCAAGAAAATTACATACCGAATGAGGATAACCTGCATCAATTTCTGCGGTGGTATTACTGAATGTGCATGAAGGATCCCAGAGCTGCTGAGTTGTAAATCCGTGCAACTGAAAATAATTTGCCATTCTGTTGTTCGGACTATTGCCTCCGTTCCACATATATCCATGGGCGCCATATACTGTGTTTTGCCCTGAAGAAGGAATATTATCAAGGTCAAAATAAAATCCTCCGTAATGATATTTATCGGAAATATACGAACCGTAATTTGTGGTGTGTGTATAAAGATGGTCTGTTTCCACTTCCCATTTCGGCAATTTGTTAAAATAAGCTATCGACATAACTGCAGTTGTGGGCGCACATGAAGAATATCCCCATGCCCATGAAGGCACATCATATATCTGATTAAGGTAAGGAACATTACTGATGTAAACAATTGCCCTGTCTGATTTTATTGTATTTGCTGAAAAGCTATAATATTTTATCTGAAGTGCATTTCCTCTTTCTGCAACTTTATTTATATTTTTAAGTTCTGATGTTTGCAAATTTATTGACGCAGAACATATATAGTTTTTGTTATATGTATGAAATAAAATATTATTATCATCAGTAAATACAGGTTCCATTTCATGAACAACAGGAGTGTTAGTAAGTTGAATAATTTTGCTTCCTGTGTAATCCGAAATAAAAATATCAGAACCAATAAACATAAGATTTTCCGAAGTCACCATGTTAAACAAAATAAATTCTGAATTCGGCGACCACGATGGATTACGCCCTTCACCTATAAGGTATGTATTACCATTAACAATATCGCTCACAAGTATTTTTCCCGATAAAGTTGAGTACGCAAGCTTTCTGCTGTCGGGCGCCCACAAAGGAAAAGCGTAAGCACCTTTATTATCTGTAACCTGTGAAATTTTTCCTGTTTTCAAATCAATAATATGCAACTGGTCATTATCATCATTAAATACTGCATAAGCACCATCAGGAGATATTGGTGTTAAATTTGAATACATTCCAAGGTCGAAAGTACGTTTTCCCTTTTCATTAATAACGTTCAGAATATTACCGGTAGTATATCCAACACTGCCGTTATCGCTGAAACTCACCTGTCCGCACAAATCAACAGTTTCGTTTAATTTTTTAATGCTTCCTGAACGAATATCGAAAACAACAGGTGTTTGTTTTCCTTCGGAGTTGATAAGTTTAAATCCCAGTTTTGTTTTATCGGGCGAAAGGGTGTAATACCTTCCGCATCCTGCCGATGAATGCAATGTTTTAATCTGACCGTCTTTTATAAGATACAATCCCGATGCATAATTGTCGGTGCAGACAATTCCTTCTGCAGTTTGCACAATTCTTGAAAAATATCCTTCTTCTTCCGCTTTGTAATGGTTTGTATTATTTAAATCCTGGGAAAAAGATAATTTATTTACCGAAATAAAAATCAGAATAAATAAACATTTTGCTATTTTTTTTGTTGAAGAAAAAATTATTTCTTTTGTCATCTTTATAAAATTTAATAGTGAATTATTTTAATTATATTTTCATTATTTTCTGTTCGTATTTTTAAAACATAGATTCCTTTTGCCAATCCAAGTGCTTCTGCATCTATTGTTATGCTGTATTTTCCGGCAACCTGATTTATTTTGTTTTCAATAATAATTTCTTTTCCCAACACATCTGCCAGTTTTATTTCCACTTCCTGAGTTTTATTTAATTCATATTTTATCGTTATATTTTTACTGAATGGATTTGGAAACACAGAAAGATTAAAAACATCAGTCAGTTCATTTATGGCAGTAGGATTCTGAACCATTTGCCCGTCTGATATTACGGAATCTGATAGTAATCCCGCGCCGTTTTCTGCTTTCACCATCACATAATACATCTGCCCGATTGTTAAACTCAGTCCTGTTTTTGTTAGAGTTTTGTCTGTGTCGTTATCCGTCCAGTTTACCACATCTTTTGCTCCTGCTGTTGTTCCTATTGCATACCAGTATTTCACAACTCCTGAATTTACATCAGCAGATTCATCCCAGTTTGCTGAAAGTTGTGTAGTGCTTGTTGTAAAATTTATATCATTTCCGGTTCCGTCTCTTACCTCTGCAACATTTGCCGGAGGCGTCCAGTCTATGTTTACGCTCTTAGATGCTACCGATGATAAATTTCCTGCGCTATCCATCACTATTGATTTTATCATGCAAGCCGGACTTCCGGGAGATGCGTTCTGATATCTTGCCGCGTTTGTTGATGCCGCTCCTACTGTTATTGTTGCAGTACTGTTTCTTGAACGATATACATATAAATTATCCACAGTATATTTACAATTTCCGGTTCTGAACGATATGTAACTTCCGTCTGTATATGGCGAACTATCTTTCCAGCTGCTCACCAAAACATTATTTACATATACTTTCATGTCTCCGGTACTTCGGTCGAATATTATTTTGTAATCATACGCTGTGCCGGGAGTAATTGTCACTGCTGCACTTTTCAGAGGTGAGCCCAAAACACTATTCACCGACTTATAAATATCAACCTGACTCAAATCTGCTCTAAACCATATCATATATGCATTTCCCCTGTCGGTTGCTGTTGCATCATCGCACATAATATATATCCCTGCCCTGCGGTTTGTTCCCGTTCCTTCTATCTTCCCCGACCAGTTATATACATAACGGCTTGATAAATTTTGTGTCAGAGGTGCCGATATATTTGTATTTGCCAATGTTTCGTCTGTTTGCACAAGTGCTCCTGAACTTATTCCCCATGTACCTGTAGTTTCTGTCCAGTCGGAATGAATTGAAGTTGTGAAATTATCCCTGTAAAATCCTCTTGTTGGATTTGCTCTCCATTCGGTTCCGTTATTATCAACTACATGATACATGCTTTTTGCAAGTCCGCTTCCTCCCGTGTTATCGGCATCGGTAAATGTTGCAGTGAAGTTTTTTGTTTCCCATGTTGATGGTACGCTGATTGATGTTGTGGGTGCGGTGTTATCCACACTGCATGCCCAGTTGGCAACCCATCCGCCGGAAGTTGTTGCATTATCTGAAGTAAATTTCAATGTTATTTTTCCGCTGTTGGCAACAACAGTTCCCGGAGATGTAGTTCCGGAATATTTACCTATAAGCGGAGAAGAAGTATTATCGCCATTGTAAATATATAAAAAATCATAATTAGATTCGGTGCTGAAACTCGTGAATGTAAGAGTTATGCTGCCTGCAGAAGGTGGTGCGATAGTATATGTCCAGTTTTCGTAATTATAATAATTTCCCGGTCCGCCCATGTCAGTTATTGTTCCCGTGCAGGAAACAGGAGTGGCACAGCTTGTAAATTTATCTTTCAGCAAATCCCAGAGTGCAGTGGAACCATCGTCGTAACCAAGCGCCCAGATGCCAATGCCGGCAATATCAAACATATTAACCATATCGTATTTCAGTCCCAGACTAATTTCATCATCATACCAGCATTGTCTTGAACCGCCGCTGTTATATGTAAAATAAGGAGTAGCGGAATTATTATCCCATTTTCTGGTATAAGTTTGTGCAGCTGCCGCAGCATTAGGATATTTTCTCGAGAATGCTCCTCCTGTTGTTGCTGCTTTCAAAGCAGTGGAAGTTGTAGGCCAGTCATATCCATAGTAAGGAATTCCGAGCGCGAGTTTATTTTTTGGAATTCCTGCATTCAGATAATATACAATTGAACCTGTTTCATCTCCCATGTCCCAGAATCCGTTGCTGTATTTTGGAGCAACCGGTCCCGCATTAGGAGCCGAACTCCAGTAATAATCATATCCCATAATAAGATATAAATCAATATAAGGTACGGTGGAAGAACTGTATGTGCCGCTCCAGTTACCGGCAGGCATGGCAATTGAAACTTCCGAACCGGGAATAGCTGAATGCATTTGCTGGCAGAGGTCTATCATAAAATTCGCAAAACTTGTACTCGTGGATGGGTCCATTCCTTCGAAATCAATATTTACTCCATTTGCTCCTCTTTGCTGAACAAGAGATATCACATTGCTGATAAGATTTTGTTTTGCCGTTGAACTATTTAGAAATGTGGCATGACTTGCAAAAAGTATTACACACAAACTCACATTCACTCCTGCGTTAAGTGCATCGGTCACTACCGGAGCGGTAAGCCAGTTATATGTTGTAGTAGCGTATCCGGTACTTGGGTTCACTTCATAACCGAAATAACAAAGATCTGAAATAAGAGAATAATCATAATTAAGATATTCATTAGCACTTAACCAGCCGGGATGCCAGCCAAAAACTCTTTTGTTGAGATTGCATGCACGCGATTTTTTTGAAGGGATAACCTTAGGTAATACTGCATCAGGATGTTCAACTCTATAAAGACTGTCCCACTGTTCCTGCCGTGTAAAATTATATTTTGAATATTTTTCATGTTCAATTTGTCTTATTGATTTATATCCATTTTCCTGCGCAAGACAAATTTGTGATAAAAAAACCACTGATAATAATATGATTGTTTTTCTCATGGTAAAATTTTATTTTGAATTAATAATTATAATAAAATATATAAAACAAACAGAGCGAAAAATAAGAATTCCGCTCTGTTTAATATTTCAGTTAATAACGAATTACTTTAATTATATTTTCGTTATTTTCTGTTCGTATCTTTAAAATATAAATTCCTTTTGCCAATCCCATTGCTTCTGCATTTATCGTTATGCTGTGTTTTCCGGCAATCTGATTCGTGCTGTTTTTAATAATCATTTCTTTTCCCAATACATCCGACAGTTTTATTTCCACTTCCTGATTTTTATTCAATTCATATGTAATCGTTATATTATTATTGAATGGATTTGGAAATGCTGTTATGTTGAAAATATCTGTTTGTTCTTTTATTGATGTTGTTGTTTGCACCAACTGTCCGTCCGACGACACCGAATCCGAAAGCAGTCCTGCTCCGTTTTCCGCTTTTATCATTATGTAGTACATCTGACCGTTTATTAAACTCATTCCTGTTTTTGTTACCGACGTATTTGTATCATTGTCTGTCCAGTTTACCACATCTTTCGCTCCTGCTGTTTTTCCTATTGCATACCAGTATTTAACCACTCCGGAATTTACATCTGTGGATTTATTCCAGTTTGCAGAGAGCTGTGTGGCGCTTGTTGTAACATTTATATCATTTCCGGTTCCGTCTCTTACAACTGCGACATTTGACGGTGCGGTCCAGTCTATATTAACACTCTTCGATGCAACTGATGACAAATTTTCCGCACTATCCATCACTATTGATTTTATCATGCAAGCCGGGCTTCCCGGATTTGAGTTTTGATATCTTGCTGCATTCGTTGATGCCGCTCCTACAGTTATTGTTGCTGTAGCGCTTCTTGAACGGTATACATATAAATTATCCACAGTATATTTACAATTTCCGGTTCTGAATGATATGTAACTTCCATCTGTAAATGGCGAAATGTCTGTCCAGCTGCTCACCAGATTATTGTCCACATATACTTTCATCTCTCCCGTGCTTCTGTCGAATACTATTTTGTATGCGTACATTGTGCCCGGATTTATTGTCACAGCATCACTTTTCACAGGCGAGCCCAAAACATTATTCACCGACTTGTAAATATCAACCTGACCAAGATCTGCTCTAAACCATATCATATATGCGTTTCCCCTGTCGGTTGCTGTTGCATCATCGCACATAATATAAATTCCTGCTCTGCGATTAGTTCCTGCTCCTTCAATATTTCCTGACCAACTGTATAAATAACGGCTCGATAAATTTTGTGTAAGTGGTGCCGATATGTTTGTGTTTGCCAATGTTTCGTCTGTTTGTACAAGCGCTCCTGCATCTATTGCCCATGTACCTGTTGGTGCATTCCAATCGGGATGAATTGAAGTTGTGAAATTATCCCTGTAAAATCCTCTTGCCGGATTTGCCCTCCATTCGGTTCCGTTGTTATCAACCACATGATACATGCTTTTTGCAATTCCGCTTCCTCCGGTGTTATCAGCATCGGTAAATGTAGCTGTGAAGTTTTTTGTCTGCCATGTTGATGGTACGTTGATTGATGTTGTTGGAGCGATGTTATCTATAACTGTGGATGTCCAGCTTGCAGCCCAACCTGCCAATGTCTGCGAACAATCGGAGCGGAATTCTATTAATAAAGAACTTCCGCTTGAATTAATGGTTCCGGGAGAAGTGGTGCCTGTGTATGTACCTATGAGAGGTGCACTGGTTGTACTTCCATCATATATCAATAAATTGTCGGCATTTGCTTCGAGGTTGAAACTTGTAAAAGTCAATTTTATAGTTCCTGCTGAAGTAGGATTTATAAGCGTTAATGTTCTTTCCTGATTAGAATAATTTCCACTTTGTCCGCCACTGTCATAAAAATTTCCTGATGCAGCAGTTACTGTAGTAATTGAAGGATTTGGATTCAATAAATGATAATAATGCCTCCATTCCCAGTATATTCCAGGGTCACTGTGTCCTCCGTTGGGAAACTGGTTGTGACCTTTAATTCTGATACATTGATCTACCAAACATGTGGTATAAGTTCCGGTACATCCCGGACCGTACCAGCAGGTCAAAGGGTTAATATCATTGTCTTCGCATATATCACGAACCAAAGCCGCGGAAGAAACAAACATGGTTTCGGTGTACCAGCTTGGCTCAGCAACTTTAGCTTCATGTTCGATTCCGTGTGTATAAGCATTTTCGGTATATACATGTTGCGCTGTATTGCTTTCCAGAACCATCTGTGTTGTTTGTCCGTCGGAAGAGCGCATGATGTATTGTGTAGATACACCAGACGCACAATCCTGAAACCAATAAATGCAAGAGCCATATGTGCCTTCCATGGTATGAATTGCTATTGCAGTAGCAGCCATGGTGCGTCCATAAGTATAATTACATGATGCTGCAGGATTCCATAAGGCAGGAGCGTAATCGGGGCTTTTTTCGCTTGTAACAACACTGTGCACATTACCGATAAAAGTATCACCGTTTTTGTTTGAAATTTTATCTCCTGCGATTGTTACACGCGAAGAACTAAGTACATTATAATTTGCCTCTCCGAATATTTTTACAAAATTTATATCGCGTTGAGGCAAATTATATACAGCTTGATTTTGCGGATTGTTAAGAAATGCAAGTGCCGTATAAATATTTGAGTTCAGTCCGAAATTCTGCCCAAGTGTTACCGATTTATTTTCAGATGGTTTTGAATACATTTCATTCAGTTCAACCATAACAGGCATCTGGTCTTCTATTTCTTTGCTAACAATTCCCAATCGTTTTTTTACAACAACATATGCTTTTGCAAAAGCCAAAATATTTATTTCCGGACTATTAATAATATCTTCAACCTTATATCCTGAGAGTTCAGAAACTGTAATTAAATTATTTCTATAAACATTTTTACCGTCGAGCGTTAAGCCCATCACGCCATATGTTTTGGGAATTCCGCAACCGCTCGGTAGTTCCGCATCATTATGTGTTTCGTGAACGAATCTGGTATTGGTAAAAGCAATTGCTTCAAGTATTCCTAAAGGAATTTCAGGATTTTGCTTGTAAGCTTTGTCAAAGAAAGCTTTGTAGTTAGCATAGTTTGCATAGGTTCTTGCTAATGTGGCATCATTAAAAGTTTGTGCTAAGATGTGCTGGCAAATAATTGCAAATACAACAACAAAAAGGAAACTTTTTTTCATAGGTTGAAGATTTATAAATTTATAATCGGTTAATTTTTTAAAATTATAATTGTATAAAAATAACACTTTATTTTCTAAGGAAACCCATATACCCATATACATTTCTATACATCGGCATAGACATTTTCTTACAATCTTTACTTTATTATGTTTATTTGCCGGCAAACAAAAAAAATAATACCGGTTGGGTTTATGTAATAGTCACGAATATTACGGACCAAACATAAAATCTACCCGGCATTATACTAAAACACAGCGAAATAGTTTATATTCAGAAATGGTATAACTTCTCCTGAAGAAATTTTTAAAAATATATTCACCCAATAAATGAAAATAATACGTATAAATATGCGGAGGATTTTTACAAGATGTTTTTCCCTTTAAAAAGAAACCTCCGCAAAGTAATAAATTGCAGAGGTTTGACTTTCAAAAATGTTGTCCGACCAGAGCAAAAATAATGTCCCAGTGCGTCTCGGTACGGGACTATTTCTCTCCATTGTTCTTCTTTGCAAAACTATGTCCAACGTACATTTGGTCAGAAATAGTCATACCTATACTTTAATAAACACAAAATATAGTTTTTTATTCAGTAGGGTTTCAGTAACTTTGTAAATTGATTATATATGGATACTAAAAAAATAATAGAAATTGAGAATATCGGAAAAGATGAACTCATTATACTTATTGAAGGTGCTATCGAAAAGGCAATAGGCAAAGGTTCTACCAATAATAAGGAAGATAATATCATGTCCGACTATATCGCATTGGAAAAATTCCAGAGCTTCTTAGGTTGCAGCAAGCGTACCGTAAATAGGTTACTGCACGATTATAAAGCACTCTCTTATGTTTCAATAGGTCGGAAATGTTACCTCCTAAAAGAGGACGTAAAGAAATTTCTCGAAAGCCGCAAAATCAAGTCAAAAGAAAACAATTTAAACTAAAGATTACACATTATGAATACTGTTAGCATACATTTTGAATTGAGCAGTAAGAAAAACAAGGAAGGATTCTACAATGTTATGCTCCGGTTATCGAGCAATAGAAAACTCAAAAGAATAGCAACAAAAGTATTCACTCTTGAAAGGGACTTCCAATCCAAGTACGGAAAATGGATTAAATCTACGATCGGTTCAAACTACGAAAATAAAAATATTGATTTGACAAGCTGGTTCAAAAAAGCGGCGAATGCTTCTTCTGCATTAGAAAAAAAAGGAATACCCTTAACCTTGGAAAACATTGCCGATTATATAAAAGGTAAAGACGATGAAATTAACTTTACCGAATATGCTGAAAAAGTAGCAAAACGCTTCAAGGATTCCGGACAGGTTAGTTCTTATATAAAATACAATAATAATATTGAAAAACTTAAAAAATACGTAGGTAATAAAAACTTAAAGTTTAATGATATCTCAGTAACGTTTTTAATCAACTTCGAAATACATCTTAAGAAGCTCGGAAACGGAGTATCTACCATTGAAAAGGAATTCAAGATAATCCGGGCTATACTGTATCGTGCAATTCGTGAGGGTTTGTTTGAACAGGAACGTAATCCATTTTTCCAGTTTAAATTAAAATCAGAAAAAACAAGCAGGATGAAATTAAATGAAGATGAGATAATGAAAATTGAAAACCTGCAATTAACCGAGAATACACCTATATGGCATACAAGAAACTATTGGTTATTCAGTTTTTATACCGCCGGAGTTCGTTTTTCCGACCTATGTATGTTAAAGTGGGAAAGCATTCGGAACGATAGACTTGTTTACAAAATGAATAAAACAGCTAAAGAAAAGTCAATAAAACTTTTCCCGAAAACAAAAGCCATTCTTGCTTATTATGATAGAGAAGACAAAAAGAACGAAGATTTTATTTTCCCGATTCTTGACTTGAAATACGATTATTCCGACAAATTTTTCCTGCACCGGCAGATATCATCAAAGGATGTAATGATAAACAAGAATTTAAAAACGATAGCTACAATGTGTGAAATAAAAACACCTTTGAGTTTTCATATCAGTAGGCATAGCTTCGCATACATAGCCCGTAAATCCGGGAAGATGGACATTTATCAAATTTCAAAGATGCTCGGACATTCAGACATTAAAGTATCGGAACGGTATTTCGGCGGGTTTGATGAACTAACGGCAAGCGATGATGCAATGGGAAATGTATTGGGCTACTAACACCACCATTCAAAAAATCTCATAAAATTTTATTCTTTTTTATTCAATATTAATAGCATTGAAATAATAATCCAGCAAAGGACTGCAAAGGATATAATAGTATACCAACATAAGATTTGAGTTAACCAAAACTGCCATCCTGACCAGCCGGAAAAAGATTTGAATAATAAAAATACCGGAGAAATTAGTCCAAAGAAAAAAGCGAATATGCTGATAAAAACATCCCTTAAAATACTTTGCCCTATAATATGTTTAACAACTGTTTTTCTGTTTTTAATTAAAAATAAAATAACCTTGTATGCAAAAACGACATTACCAAGAAACGCTATAATTATCACAACATCTGTCTTGCTAATATTTTTTATAAAGTCCATCATAAATAATTTCATTAACTATTGTAACTCACAAAAGTATAAATATATTTCTCCTTTTGATGTATATCCGGACAACATTTTTTTGACACTTGGCACTGAGCAAATCCTGATTATAATTCTTTATTCCATTTCGGAAGCCTGCCATAGATGTCAAGGTGTTTCTGTAATAGCTTATTTTCAATTATTCTTGGACAGTCAATATATTTTTCATCATGTGTCACATACCAATAAATGTCTAGCGCTTCAACGTCCTCAATTTTCATTTGCATTGGCCAAGAGTATTTTCTGGGAACTTTCCCAAATTGATGACCGTTAACGATTCTGTCTTTTATACCACCGAGTCCCGCTTTACGAATAAAAATTGAACCGTCCTTTTTTAATTTTCCGGAGCAACCGATATAATATAGTTTCACCTTTCCTCTTGTCAACGCATAAACAATATATACACCGCTTTTGTCAGTCGGAGCATTGCAAACATTTTTTAAATCGTCTCGCTGTCCAAAGAAGAAATGGTCATGCTGTTTGTATTTTGTTAAGTCGTCTAACATTGATTTCTATGAAATTTGTTTTTATAAAGATTCCATTGGTAATAATTCACAAAACCAAAACCCTTTTGTTTTTACACTCGTCGGGAGAGAGTAAGCAGTGTCTGTTTTTATTTCAAGTGCTTTATAAACTCTTTCGCCCACTGTAAAACTGATTTTGTTTTTGAACAAAGGCCCATCATAACAAAATGTGTGATACTCTCCGTTTTCACCGCAAGGGTCAATAATAGCAGGTAATTCTTCAATAAATGATTTGTCTATTTCCTTTCCTAACCAATCTTCCCCAAGGTATCCGTCATTAGTGCAACATATAACAGTTTTGAATTGCTGACTGATAAAATCATTGATGAGAATTTTTGTGTCCATCTTCCATAACGGGAAAATTCCTTTCATTCCTACCTTTGCTAAATTATTCTCACGATATACTTTTAAATCTTCCAAAAAAATGTCGCCGAAAATTACATTATTAATTCCTTCCGACTTGGCTTTTAACAAAACTGTTTCCATTTGTTTTTCATACTCGTTATTTGTGCCTTCGGTTACTCTTACTTTTAAGAGTGGAATTCCGATCGATTCGGCTTGATTGTCCAATAATTCTTCTCTCACTCCATGCATTGAAATTCTTTTGAACTTGTCATTTATGGTAGTAAGCAGATATTTTATATCAAATAATTTTTCTGTCAAAACTTTATGTAAACAATAAGAAGAATCTTTTCCCCCGCTCCAACAAAATATAGCTTTAGGTTCGTTCATGTATCCCTAACTTTTATTTATAACAAAGTAACCCAGAAGCCATAAATTTTTCATTTTTATTATCGCTTCGAGAATCGAATAAAGAATGGCTTAAACTTATTACCACTATGCTTTTATCATTTTTAAGAAAATAATGTATATCTTCCGATAAAAGTTTTAATGCTTGTTCTGGGACCAAATGGAATCTGTAAAATTCTTTTACTTTCATGTTTTCAAATTTTTTAGTGATTTAATTTAATAAATAAATCATTATATATGTTGTATGCAGTTTTACAAATTATCAGAGTCAATAAATTCAAAATTTGCCATTTGAGCTTTGTTCTGAAGGTTAATGTCTCCTGTCACTATAACGATTAAACTACTATGTTTTGATTTTTGAATTTCTAATGCAGAGGCAATAATTCTATCATCCATATTTTCCGAATCCAACCAATTTAAGGTTTGTGTAAAATTTGGTTCTGAGGCTATCATTTTAACAATAATTGTCTTGTCAATTGTTACACCTTCTAATAAATCACCTTGTATTCTGAACCCCTTTAATCTTTTAATAACAGATTTCACTTTATTCCTAAATAGCTCGTCTCTATGTGAAATCTTTAGTTTATCTAATTCACTCAGAACTGTTGGCAATATAACAAAATCAAAGTCATCCATTGATAACAGCTTTCTATATGCTACAGGATCTGGATTTTGTATCAGAGAATTTGTATCTGGTATAATTATAGTTTGCTTTTCTTCACTATTTTTCAGAATATTTAAATAATCAGAATATTTTTTTAAATTGTTTTTGAATATGGTTTTAGTTCCTTCAATCGTTGAATAAGCCTTGCTTTGTTCAATAATATGAATATTCTGTAAATTCACTTTTTCGATTTCTCTTTGAAATTGTTTATTTGCTTTCGACAATAAAAAATTAAAGTCTTCAATGAATTTCAAGTATATTTCTTTTAATTTTAATTGTCCAACCAAATCTTTCTTACCCCATACATAATGGTCGAAACCCAGAAATACAACATTTGAATCTTCTGAATTTGGGTTACTATAATAAATTGTTGAGTTGTTGCACAAATTGTCAACAAGTGGAATTAAAGAAGAAATTTGATCTTCTAATTTCTCAATATATGTTTTCATTTCTTTGTGCCTTAAAAAATTGTGAATAACGGTCAAGTGACAATATGGAAGGGAGTCCCATTTGGAAAAGTAAATGAATTCATGATTATTAATTTTTGTCAGTATGTACTTTGTCGATTATTACTATTGCCACTACTTAAACCTACAACAGCTACAATTACCAATACTATCATTACTAATCCAAATATTATTTGTCCCCAATTTACACGATTCTGCTGCCATAATTGTTCTTGTCTAATTTGCTCTTGCTGCAGTTCAAAATCATGTTTGATTCGTTTAGTATCATCAGAAAGATTTTCGTGAGCTTCGTTTATTTCCTTAAATTTTTCTTCTGCTTCTTTGTTATTAGGATTCTTGTCAGGATGAAACTGTAATGCTAATTTTCGATACATCTTTTTTATTTCGTCTTTGGTTGCGGAAAGCTTTACACCTAAGATTTTGTAATAATTTTTCATTTAAAAATAGTTTTAGTTAAAGTACGTCACTATTCGCTTATAGCAGCAATCAATCCAATAAAGGTAATTAGTCCAAGTCCGAATAATACATTATCAACTTGTTTGCTTGAGGGTCTACCAGTTTGTATTAATTCTGCAAAATGTTCACAGTTAAAATTAATCAAATCGTATTGTGTTCCTTTAAGTTTGTTTATTCTTGGAATAATTTGCCTTCTCACTTCTTCAGTTCCTTTAAATTTTTCAATTCGAATCAAGTTGGAACTGTTTCCCAAAAGGAATTGGAAAAGCGAAACATATTGAACGCCCTGTCCGCTTTGGTTTTCGGCTACCAAAGGTATTCCATTGTGAATTCCAACATAAATACCGTGATGTTTTGAAAGAATTCCTTTCTGTCTTATTAATCTATCCCCGAGCTTTAGCCCGTAATAAATTGCTGTGTAGAGTTGATTCATACTTTTTTAATTTTAGTGTTAAGCAGTTTCATGTCAAATAGTATGCCATTATTATTTTGCCTGACAAATTGTCGATTTTTCTCCTTTTTTGAACTTATACTATCATTTCTAAATGGCAACACTTTAAAACTTATTTTTAGTATTATTCTTATACAACTGAATTATCAAATTACTTCTGACTGACTGCTAATATAAAACCTACTATGATGTTTTGTTTTCATCTGCTTTTATATTAAATTCATATACCTCAGAATCATTGGGAGCTGGCATTCTCAACATCATTGGGTTTTTATCATTAACTACCTCCAGAAAATTATGAATAAAAATCTGAAGGCATTTTTTTGTCATTCTTGCATTTTTTAAAATACTGTCAATATTGGTGTCTTGTGGTGACATTACAAATCTCAACAAATTATTTTCTTCTTGAAGTTGTTTTAAGTGAGGTCGAATATTGTCAGAAAAACAAGGCATCATCAGGTATCCTTTATTTCCATATTGATTTTGAGAAGCGTCTTTAAAATTCAGACTGTCTAAAGCTACAATAGCTGGTCGTTTAAAATTTTCTTTTTTATCTTCTTCAATTTGTTCAGGTGTATAATCTCCGTATGGTCTAAAAGCTATGCTTAATCCATGTTTATACTGATTGTAAAAGAATTTATGTTTTTTATAAAATTCTATAATTGAATTCAAAATTGTTCCAAGTCTTTCTACAGAATCATAAATTACCTTTAATGTTTCTTTTTCTTTATAATTTTGGCTTTCATCTTCCGGGTAGTTTGGGAAATGAAAACTCGCACATATATTTTCTTTAGTTAATTTAAAGTTTTTTATTGAGGCTTCAATTTTTCCAGCTCTATATTGGATTATATTCTTTATAAAATAGTCCTGATTCTTTGATGCATTAATCAACGCAAATAAGTCCTCTACGTATTGCAAGCTATGTTGAATTGCCTCAAATATTAGTCCGTTACTTATTTCTTGTGATATAGTTTTATCACCTACAGAATTATCTGTCTCTTTTATTTCTTCAATTATTTCTTTATAGAACGTATATTTAGATCCCAATATTTTTTTTATTCCATAGATCTGAATGTGTCTCCATTCCGAATAATAAGAAGAAAAGAATCTATTTATTTGTTCTTTATTGATTAATATTCTGTCGTGTTTTTTCATTTTAATGGCATCCCTAAGAACTTATTTCTTACTATGGGGCTTATAAAAATACATAATGGTTCCTCGAAAACCTAATTCCACAGCCATATTTTATGAACATGCAAATCCAATTTTTTGCGGTTTTTTATTTTCAAATCCCATAGAGTTCATATTATAAATATCAGCCAAAGATATCGAATTATCAATGCTTGCAGTTATGCCGATTTTTCCTGCAAGCTTTCGTGCTGTGTGTATTTCAAGTTCATTGAATTCATAACGGGCTATCATTCTTCCCTTGCGTAAGAGTGCACTGTCAATGTTTTTCAGGTTTGTATTGAATGTACAAATAATTTTGATTGCTAAAGAATCCGACAATAATCCGTCTGTGATGTTAAGCAGGTTTGAAATAATGTTTGAGCCATCGTTGCCGTTTTCGCGTTCCATTATTAGTTTCTCGCAGTCTTCGAGTATTAGTATTGACCTGTCATGATGTGATATAAAAGAAATAAATTCCGGTGATATAATACTTTCCAATAAAGCAGGTGGCATGTATATGAATTTTTTGTCAACGGAATTTATCAGATGTCGTATATAGGATGTTTTTCCGGTGCCATGTTTCCCATGTAGCATAATGATTCCGCCCTTCTTATCATCCCCTAAGGAATTAATGATTATTTTATGTATATTTCTGAAATCATCGTTGTAGTTATCTTCTATTGCAGTTTCACATGAGTTAACGCTAAGGTCGATTAATTTTAAATTGCTTTCTTGCCGTGTAATCATATAAAAGTTATTTTTCTTTGATATAGTTTTGAACTTTTGAGCCACTGCAATTATTTCAAGAACCTCTTTCCTGCTTATGTTTTTACCATAAAAAATTTCGACAGCGTACAAACTAATGTAAACGCAAAGTGATTTCTTTAAAACAATAAATGTTCTTTCCTTTATTGTTTCCTGTGATTTTTTTCCGATGAATTCTTCAACAGAAATAATCTGCTCTTCGGTTATGTCGTATTTTTTTAATAATTCATTTATTAGTTTATCTACATCAAATCTGCTTGGAAAAATATTTTCATAACACATCGAAAATAATTCCCTAAATAACTGCACATATATCTTTCCCCATTTTAAATCGAAATAAGTTGACTGTAGTTCAACGTCATTTTCTTTTGATAAACTAAAATCATAAGTGTTTTTGTTTTTCATTTTTATTTTTCGTTTGTTTCATTAAGTAATACTTTCTCTCTTTTAATCCAGATAGTTGCCAAATCATATTTTTGTCTTTTAATGCAATTACATTTTCTGAATCTGACATAATCCAATTCATTTAATAAATCTCTTGGATATATTGCGAATACAATGGAATCACTACATTTTACTGAAAGTTCCTTAATGAGCACATCGTCTGTAATTAGTAAAATCTTATCATTTGAGGTAAGAATAATTATTTTCCCCGGTTCTCTTTCTGAATTATTTCCGGGAACTTTCTGCGGTTTTTCAATTAATTCACAAATCACATTTTTAATAATGTCATCAGCAGTTTTCCATTTAGCTTTCGTTTCACATACTTCATAATCCCATTGAATATCTTCGCTTCCACAATGGATGCATCTAATATATCTTATTGGTTTTGATTGTTCCTTTTTGGGAATATCGAACAAGCTTTTGCATGACATACAAAACCAATCTTTATCAACTCCATAATGCTTTTTATTCATACCAAAATATATTTTAATAATAGTTTATTAAGATAATTCGGGGGATTAGATTCCAAAGGTCATGCCAAGAGAGGGGGTGTAAACAAAATTAAAATGTTGCATCGTTGCATTGTTGCAACAACGAAACAAAATGCAACGATGCAACAACGCGGAAACAAACTATTTTTACTTATCTCTCTCTTTGAGGTAGTTATGATTAACACCCTTTTATTACTGACATTTCTTATATTTGCACCCGAATTATTAAAGCTAATAAGTATGGATTTTCTGACTTTCGTTAAACAGAACTCAAAACAATCGGAAACAGACATTTTAAGTTTTATTAATGCAATTAAAAATATTGATAGTATTCCTGCTTCATCTGACCCACGATTATTGGGACGTTATCTTCATTTGAAATTGAATCATCAACAAACTTTGGGATTTCAAAAGTGTATGATGTTTTATAAAGCTATTTGCAAAAACAATGAATTACCGGAGGAATTGCAAAATGACGAAAAAGCTTTTCTTGGCGCAATAAATCTTATTGTTGAACTGCAGAATAATAATCCAAACTACAAACCCTGAAAGCACTATATAATCCATTCGTTATATCTTTTGATGTCGTGGATTATTTGACCTTTCCGATTTATTAAGAATTGAGTCTTGCCTTGTTTAACTACGGCAAACCACCATTTGTATTCAGCGGCTTCGGTGTATATAAAATCAATTACGACATCTCCATGTTTATTTATATATCCCCATTTATTTTTCAATTTTACTGGAGCCATGTCATTTATAAAACTTCCGGCATCATTAAAAATAAAGTCAATAACAGTTTTTCCTTCTGTATCAATGTAGCCCCACTTTCCTTTGTAACGAACTCCGCAGAGTTTTTCTGAAAATCCGGATGGCGATACTGCATCATAAATGAATGAAACAATTAATTTATCTTCTTTATTAATTATACCCCATTTTTTATTAATTAATACTTCAGTTAGTCCTTCTTTTGTGAACGGCTTTGCACAATCATACTTAAAATCAATCATCATTTCTCTTTTGTTATTGAAGAATCCGCACTTTTTATTTTTTTGTACCAACAATAACTCACTCTCAAATCTCGGATAAACAAAATCATAAATAGCCGGAATAATAATTTCACCTGTTCTGTTTATCAGTCCGTATTTATCGTTATTTATAACATTAGCATATCCTTCATTAAATTTGAAAACGTACTGAAACTGGTAAGAAATAACTGTGTTGCCATGATAATCAACAAAGCCATGAAGTTCGTTGAGTTGTTGTGAATACAAAGATTTTTCTTTTGAAATAAGAAGTTGTTGCTGTATGTGTTTATTTTCCTCGTCATAATCAAGAACCGACTCGTAGTGGAGTGTAGCATCTTCATGAAAACCTTTGGAAAAATAATCGTCTGCCCGGTTTTTCTCAATCCTACAAATGACAATACGTTTAAAGAATTCAAACAAATCATCCGGAAGTGGCTTTTCCAAATCCTCTGAATTATGCTCTATAATTACAAAGGCAGATTCATAATCGCCATTATTAAAAAAATTAATGGCTTCTTGAAATGCAATTTTAATTGAACTCATTTTTATTTTTATTTATTTGCCCTTTGAAGAATAGCAAAGGTTATACCAACATGGAGGGTACTTTAGAATAAAAATAATTTTCCTTACTTATTTTTTGGAGTATGTTATATCGTATTTTCTTTTGTTTTTTGACACCGTGGCACTTGGCACAAACCGAATCTTTCTTAGTTTTTATTAAAATTAGCTTCATTCATTAGTAAGTCGTGTATTAGTCCTGCTTTCGTTTTATTTATGCGATAAATAGCTATGTTATATGGTGTGACTGATTCTCCGCTATAGATACTGATAGCCATATCCGAACTAAAAATATTTTTTTTTATGGCAACGTCTCCTATGGTTTTATATGAATATGTTGTTTCATTTATATTAAATAAGTGCCAATTTCTTTTTTTAGTAATTATTCGTTTCTTCTCTGCATCTACTATAATTATCCAAGGGGTTAAAATATCCCAAAAACCAACTCTTACAGCTTTATTTTTTAATAATTTTTGTAAATTTTTCTGTTGACGTTCCTCTCTTTCCATACTATCTGCTTCCATTTCCTCTTCTTTGGTCATTAATGTTCTTTTAATATCTTTAAAAATAAATTTGATTGGTATTTTTATTATAAAAAAAAGTAAATTTCCTAGTGATGGAAAGAAAATACCCGAAAATGTTGATTTTGCTTCTATTTTCTGTGTCATAATTTTATTTTTAAAAGGTTAATAATTCATGAAATAAGAAATAAGATTTCATTTTTAATTTCTGTCGTTAATTTGTAATGAGGATTTTTTGAATTATTACTTCCGAATTTGTTTTTAATTGCAAAAAGTAAACACCTGCTTTTTGATTTTGTAAATCAACTTCCTTTGTTGCCTGTGTTATTTTTCCGGAATAGATTTTTTGTCCGACTGAATTATAAATATCAATTATTGCATTTTTCGGTGATTGAACAAAAAATCTGCCATTACTCGGATTTGGGAAAATGTTTATTCCTTTTAAATCTCCTATTTCATTTACCGACTGCGGAGCATTTGTAGCTACATTAGAACGGGAGGAATTATAGCTGACTCTTGTTGGGTTACATGCATTCGGATTAACAACTTCTACCTGATAGTAAACAAATCCTGCAGGTGCAGTAAGATCGGAAAATGAAGTGTTGCCTGCTGTCGTGGAATTAATAAGAGTCAAATTACCGGGATTTGTGCCTCTGTATATGTCGTATGAAGAAACGGTAAATCCAACATAGTCATTCCAGATTAAATTCCAAGTAGTACCGGAACCTTGATTAATGTTGAGATGCATGGTTTTATGAAATGCACTTGTATCCGTTCTATAACCGCATGAGTCTACCATTGATATTTTATAGCTTGCTGATTTTACCTGTGGAGCAGAGCTTGTATCAATGAAAACGCTCAAACTATCATAAGGTCGGGATGCGATTTTACTATATACACCGGATACAGTTGTTTCTTTATAAATAATAAATGAATCTATCGGCAATCCGGTAGGTTTTTCCCATATAACCAAATTTTTACCGCTTGTACTATCAACGCTAACCATACAAATACTCGGCGTTGTCATTTTATCTACAAAAACCTTAATTGAATCAACAGCAACACAACCGCTGTCATTGGTTGCGATTACGCTGTAAGTTGTGGATATACCGGGATTAGCTATTGGATTTGCAGTTGTATCATTATTCAATCCTGTTGACGGAAACCAAGAATATGTAAAAGGTGAATTAATATATTTTAATATTATACCATAAGGAGGCCCATCATAATTATATCCAATAGTATAACCCACGTTTTTATTTGGAAAATAAACTGAACGTAATTGAGAATTTGTACCACTATTTTGAGCGAACCAATTATCTCCTCCGTTAATAGTTTTTAGTATAATTTTATATCCAACAGCATAACCTGTGTTAACATCAGTAAAATAAACCGAATATAAAGTACCAGTTGTTCCGCTTGTTTGTGTCGTCCAGTTTAATCCGCCATTGGTCGTTTTTAAAATTGTTCCTGATTGTCCAACAATATATCCTGTATTGACATCAGGAAAATAAACTGAGTATAAATATTTATTAATTGTTCCGCTTGTTTGTGTAGTCCAGTTTACCCCACCATTTGTGGTTTTAAATATTGAGTCTTTAGGATCGCCAACAGCATAACCAATATTGACATCAGTAAAATAAACAGAACGTAAAGCATTGCTCGTTCCGCTTGTTTGTGTAGTCCAGTTTACTCCGCCATTTGTGGTTTTTATTATTATACCTTTATCACCAACGATATAACCAATGTTTTTATTTGGAAAATAAACTGAAAAGAGACAGTTTTTTGATGTTGAATCCTGCATTATCCAGTTCGTACCTCCATTCGTAGTTTTTAAAATGATTCTAGTAAAAGGAGGTGTATAAATATCTCTATATCCCACACAATAACCTGTATCCGTATCTGTAAAATAAATTGAACTTAATTGATATAGTGAATCTCCCGAAAATTGTTTTACCCAACTTACACCACCATTCGTTGTTTTTAATATTTCATAATAATCAGTAATATAACCGGTATTTGTATCTGTAAAATAAACCGAAGTAAAAAATCCATTTGAGTCAGGACTTTGTAAAGACAACCATTTATTATTACTCCCGACTGCATTTAATTGTACTGATTGCCCGCAATTAATTGTTTTGTCAGAACCAGCATCAACATTGCATTGAGCAAAAATATTTGTACTACCACATAATAGGGCGAATAGTAGAATTTTTTTCATAAAATTATTTTATTTGCTCCAGTCCAAAAGCGATTTATAATATGTACAAATAAAAAACGTGGACTAAAACTATATCCGCCCTTAAGGTACTGGTATACCCATCATAGCAAATAAGTAAAGCCCACGCTTAACGTGAGCGTTCACTTATTATACTTGCTATGATCAAAAAATTACCAGTTTGTTAAGGGCAAGAATAAAAGTTAACGCTTATTATTTTTTATAAAGAAAGAACGATGATTCAATGCATTACAAAGATATGATTTTTTAGTTAAATTATAAAATTGTTTGATTTTTATTCGGTAATAAATACAGCAAAAAACGTACCATGAGGGATGGTGATGAGAAAATAAAAAAAATTATAAAATTGAAAAAATACTTACCTATCATATCAAGATAATAGTAACTGTCATGTCGTATTATCATTTAAATAATGAATTTACATCAAAGTCTTGGTTAAAATAGGTTTTATGGGTCGTGATATTATTTGCCTTAATCCCATAGTCAAATATAAAACGATTATAAATATTTTCAGGCATGGGATCAATAATAATTACTTCGGGTGTATTTCTACGTTTATTAAATGCTCTCTTAAATAAAGTGTCCGTCTGAGTATCTGTTGCGGGGAAAGAATAACCTATAATAATTATTCGGTCAGCTTTAACTAATGATTCCTCCGCCTTGTTCCATAATTGTGAAAAAATATTTCCAAAGTATGAATAGTTTTTACACTTAACGGGTGGAATTATCAAGGGCATTGAGACCAATCCTTCAGAAGACGCTGTGGCTTCCGGCATCCCTTCAAGTATGATAGCAAAATTAATTAACAAATAGCCATCGGGAATTTTTTCACCAATCAAGGGAAGATTCGGTGGATAGTATCCATAAGAATAATCCGCATACCCACTCATGAATCTTCCTTTGAAGGTATTATAAGGGTTTATGGTTGATTCATAAATATAAAAATCATCTATCGGTATTTCTTGTAGTGATTTTAGTTTATCTCCATCAGATCTTAAACAACTTGTTAACCAATTTGTAGATCCATGTAGTTTCAGAATAATTGGATAATCCTTTGTCTGGTTATCTTTCGCTTCAATCCATTGGTCCCTATAAACCTTTGTTGGCTTAACTAAATAACCATTATCAGCGTTCCAATTACTTGTTTGTTTTAAAGCTCTATCCATTAATGTATCCCAATTAAATGTAATGATAATATCTTCCTTGGTTAAGTTTTTTGCCAAATTAAGATGTGATGCAGATGGTGGCCCATTTTGTATTTCATTAATTACACTTGCAAAAACGAAAATCAGTTGAATATAAGTTTTATAAATCAAAGTATTATCGGTACTATTGAAAATATTTTCTTTTTTTTCAAAGAGTTGGTTTAGCTTTTCTTCAACCTCACTGTGTAGTATCTCTATATCTTCATTATAGGTCAAGAAACCTGTCCAAGGAATATTATGAAAGTCCTTCAAGTAATTAGTGATGTCACCAATTAAAACCCAACGATTTTCTGCTATTCGGAGTTTGTGAAATGTCTTAAAAAAATCCTTCGCAATAGGCATTTTTACTTTTGTCGGAGAGTCAATATAACTTTTTGATGCACCTGCACCAAGCAAAAACAAGTTCATTTATCAATTTTTACTGTGTATTAAATGCATGTGTTCATTAGTGTTCATATTTTTTCTCTTTATCGTCTATTAGCCTCTCAAATTCCAGTCCAAGTATTTTTAATTTTCTTGCAAAGGGAACAATAACAAGTCCAATGATTATAGCAATTATTCCAAGCCTTTCTGTTGTAATTGAAATACAACCTTTAAAATCAAAATAGAGAAGTAAAAAAATTATTGAAGCAAGAAACCAACAAATAAATCGGAACCAATTAAAAAATTTCTTTTTATCTTTTTCGTTTTTACTAACAGCTTTAGAAAGAAAACTGTTCTTCAAATTTCTAAATTGTGGAATTGTAGGGATTAATTTCAAAACTTCTTTCCCATTATCTTCAGTTAAAAAATATATCTCAAATCCTTCGGTATTGTCTGCCCCAAAAACTAAATAAAGTGGAATTGTATCATCTCCAAGAATTTCTGCGTATTTTTTAAGTTGTTCAATCGCAATATTTTCAGATTCCTTTCGTCTTTGTCTTTTGAACTCGAATAATGCAACAGGTCGTTTTGAAATATTATCAATTACGGCCATGTCTACACGGTATTTACTTGATACTTTCCACTCAAGCATTATGGATTCTTCTGGATATCCGTGCTGAATTAAAAAGTCAGTAACACGTTTTAAAATGTCTAAATCTCTTTCCATTATTTTTAGTTTTAAAATCAATCTAAATTCTATTCCCTCTTCTCACACTCCGCTATAGATTGTAAAAAATTAACAATATATGAGTTTACCTTTATTTTGTGTATTACATATAAAAACTATATCTTATTTGTGGCATTTCATTATCAGGAATATATTTAAGAATTTCTCCTACTTTTCTAGCACAATCCAATGTTACTGGATATTTTCTGTCAAATTGTGTGTTATTCCAATTCATTTTAGTTAATGTCAATATTTCCTCGCAAATTGTTAATGGAGATTCATTATTTTCAAACAATCTTATTTCAATTGGTTGTGGAATATACATACCCGTATAGGTTTTATAATATTCTACAGAACCACGAGTATACAACAGGAATCTATTTTTTTCTAACTCCAAACATGTTCCTCTGTATGGAGGATATAATCCATCACGAAAAAGCCGAATTTGACTATCTTGAATTGTTAAGAAATCATAAGTTGAAATACCTAACTCTTCAATTACTTTGGTAAAACCTTCAATTTCCTTTTCATTAAAGTTTGACGATTTATGCAATACCAATCGTGCCGGTAAGTTTTCAACTGCAATTTTATATTCTTTTAGTGCATTTAAAAGTAACTCATAAGCTTGTTCACTTTCTAAATGTGGGGTTCTGTCAAATTTATCTACAACGACCGGAGAGCCTCTAAGTATAATGCCATTACCTAATTCATTAAATATTTGTGCCAAACTTGTTTGCATTGTTTGTTTGTCCCTACTTCTATAAAACCCAATACCGACATAACAAACAGAAGGTTTATTTTCATTTTTTAACATTCGCCAGGGAATACCTTTGGCTTTATAATAAATTGCTGTACATAAATTCCACGCTCTTGTTGCGTCATCTTGAACACCTTTGTTATTTTTCAAACTATGTTCTTTTATAATTTGAATAGGAATAGATAAGTGCATTGACTTTGCTTTCAAAGCCCGTCTGAAATCGTGTTCCAAGCTTTCCGTGTCAATATCTTCATCTAATTTATCTTCTTCTTGTTTTAAACTTTTTTTTGAAATTTTATTTTCAAACGATTTCGGCAATAAACATATAATAACATCAGGATTTTTATTTTGCGATAAGAAACGCACTGCTTCATAATACATATCAACAGCTTGGTCAATTCTATCGTCTCTGCTATTTGTTGACAATATCGTATTTAATTCCTTTTTATTAATAGTTTTATTTAAACTATCATCTGTTATTAATTTTGAACAAAACCCATTATGTTCGTTAAATCCAGCAAAAGAAACGAATAAGTTTGGTTGTTTTGAATTTTCTTTGGCAATAATTGGTGCTTTGCAAATCTCAATCCACTCATTAAAAAGTTCAATATTTTCAGATATTCCAACAACACCAAGCTTAATTTCTTTTGGTTTGGTAATCATTTCATGGTCAAAAACATTATATTCTTTCATACCTGCACGAGGGCAAATATGATTACCTTTTCCAAATACCATTTGAGGTTCTTCTATAAAATTAAACTTCATTTTAAAATTTTAGAGTTACTTGAATTTTGTCAGACAATACATTATTAACATCTTCTTTTTCATTCATAGACCAGCTATCATCATTAAGAATTGGGAACGAATCGAAATTAACTATATCTCCAAAATCAATAAATTTATATTTATTACTAAATAGGTTATCTTCGTCCTTGTATTGCAAAAAGTGGCTAATAAATTTAACATGATTAAACACATGCTGATTTCTTTCATTCCTTTTTAGATACGTTATTTTGTCTTTCTCATTATACAAAGGTTTTTTACCATCAAATGTAAATGCCCAGTCAGGAACAATACTAATATACCATTTATTCTCAATATCAATAAAAGCAATTTTAAAAGCAAAATGCTTGCAAGTGTAATATGTTTTCTCTTTCCACTCTCTTGAAGTTTGTTCAAAAACTGTTCGGGTTGCATCCTTTTTGCTGTGCCATTTTGCAACTCTTTTGCTTAAATTTTCATCTGGAGGCATGAACCTAAAATGATTATAATTCTTTACCCATTCGACGCCCATTTTATACAATTTTTGTATTAAACAAAATTTAAGTAAAGTTTTGAAAACATTCTTATAATCATCATCAATAGAATAAAATTCGGATGTTGAAAATTCTTCAATTGTACCTGTATCTACAATATTATGTAATGGAATAGAGCTATTACTTATGTCATGAAAACTAACTATTTTATTATTAAAACAAACCCAATCAGAAGAAAATTTTAAATTTTGTTGTTTTAATGCTTCATAAATAACTTCTCTATTAGTAGATTTTTTAAACAACTTTCTCTCGGAATTAATTGAGTTTTTTATAATTTCTTTCCTGTCTATATTTAAAGCCCCAATGAATATTTTTTGAGCAAAATCAATATTAATTAATGAAGAATATAATTTTTCTGTATTTTGTTTTCGCTTTATTTTTTCTTCTTCAAATAATGTTAAAAGTGATTTTTGAATTTCATCTTTCAATTGAAAAGCACTATTAACTTCTTTCCAAAATTTTCCATCATAGATATTTCCAACTTTATTTGCAAAATCGTTTTGTTTTTGTTCTGTTTTTATTTTTTTTAAATTAAAAACAAGAATTGGTTTGCCTTCTCTGTCTGCAATAAACCACTCCTTTTCTGTTATTGAAACACCATCATCTAGTTCATACCCATATTTGCCACCCAATAATAAAATATAAACATCAGCCTTGATAACTTCATTCAAGCAAACATCAATTGAATTTCTATTTTGGGCAATAAATGTGTTTTCACACATTGAGGGTTTGCAATTAATTTGTTCAATGGCAAGCCGAGCAGCTTCTCTTTCATTCGATAAGTCAGAAACTGTTGAACTAACAAATATTATAGGCTTTACATTAAACATTTATTTTTTAAATATTATTTTTAATAAATTATTTTTTATTCTTTCATTAAGCTCTGCTTCATCTGCAATTTGTTTTTCTAAATCAGTTTTAAAATTTGCAAAACGCTTTGTAAAAATTAAAATCATCTTCATCATCGAGTAGACCAATATCTTTCTTTGCCATATTTACTGCTCTTTGTTTAATAAGTACAAATATACAAAATCGTCAGGAAAAAGGAAAGTAAAATGTTGATTATTATTTGAATATGTTCTTTCGACTTATTCCCCACATTTCCGTTTGATTTGTTCCGGTGAATATGTATCCAGAACTATATGGACTTTTTGCCCTTACAATAATTGTATCGTTTATTTGTGATACCTCTTTCTGTACACCTTTCCTATCAAGCCGTAAACTTTCAATATTTTTTTCATATGGCTGTAACCACCTGCTTATGGTTTCCTCATCAAAACCGAGTAATTGAGCAATCGCCTTATAGGTAAGTCCTTCGAGCCATAATTGCAATGCTTTCGTTACAAAATAGGAACTGTTCTTTTTAATTTTAGTTTTATCGGAAAATCGGTAGTTGCAGGCTTTATTCTTGCATTTATATAGTTGCCGGTCATTCCGGATTCCGTGCTTTATGATATTTTCAGAATTACAATTAGGACATTTCATATAGTTATAAGTATATAAGTGAATATATAACTATATATCTACGACACATGATAGGGATGGAACACCCGTTAAAGCATATATCTAGGCCGCAAGGAAAGATATTTTCCTTGCACGAAAACTATTTCGGGAATATTAAAACACCGGAGAAATATAAAAGAAGAGAGAAAGAATATACAGGAAAATTATTGTTTTGAAAGAGTTGTGCAACTGCCACAGATGTTGGCTGTCGTTTTTTCTTTTTTTTCCAATTTTATGTTATCCTTTACCATTCTGATTAAATTCTGTCATTCCCGTTGTCCTTGCAGCAGCTGTAACTTCACCCCAGCCTGTAAAATAATTCTCAAAATATTTTATCGGAAATTGACTGTTTTGTGTAACTTCTTCTTTTGTTGGTATGTGTCCTATCTGTTTGGAAATATTTTTAATTTCAAGTTGCAATGCTTTTTTGCTCACTTCATACTTCTGTTTTTTCAGTCGTGCAACCCGGCTGTTTTTCGCTTTTGGTTTGTCATCATTGATTTTACGAAAAGGGTCAAGTCCAGAACTTAACTCATTATGTCTCTGTGATGTGATGTTGTGATAATATTCCGAAAGTTCAATGCCTACAAACCTTCTATTTAATTGCTGTGCCGTCAAAGTTGTCGTGCCTGCTCCATTGAAAGGGTCTAGCACAAATTCGTTTTCGTTTGTGAATAGAGAAATCAATCTATACATAAACATTGGTGGCAACTGACAAGGGTGGTCAACTCTACGACTGTTGTGTTTTAAGCGGTGAATGTCCGACCAAACATTTGATGCCATTTCGCTATCTTTTATTTTTAGTCGCTTGCGTTTTGTAATGCAGTTTGCTCTGATACAAAAATTTTCCGATTGCATCTCAATCGCATTCTTTTCAAAAGACGTGTTTTTACTCCTTACAAGTGCCGGCAATGGTTTTGGTTTTCCTTTGCTAAAACATAAAATGGAATAATGTGAAGGCATAATCATACGCACTGGCATACTCAATCCTTCCCAAACAATCCAATCCTGATAATCAAGGATTCTGTTTAGATGCTTGAAATGTCTAACGCACCATTGTGGAATATTTAAAACCGCAAGCGTTCGCCCTGGTCTTAACACCCTTGCAAGTTCGCTTAACCATTGGTCGCACCATTCAAAATATTTTTGAATATCAATTCCATCATCCCAACTTTCATATTTTTTATTCAAGTTATATGGTGGATCTGCAAAACAAAAATCAATACTGTTATCAGGAATTTTTTTGAGTTGCCCAATGCAATCTCCATTTAGTAACTTCGATTTTTCAGAATAAATATTTTCTGTTTGCGGGTATTCTCCAAATGAATGTTTTTTATCTATCGGTTTGAAATATTTTCTCTGGTCATAAACATTTACAAACTTATATTGTGGCAAACCAAATAAATCGCAGAGGCGATTTACAACCCCACTTGGATAGCGTTCAAAGTCAACTGATATATCACGCCAAACATCTGACATTAAAGTTCCAAATTCGTGGTACAAATGTTTTTTTCCTCCATAATCTTTTGTTGTCTTGTCGCAACAAGGGCAGTATGTATAACCTATTCTTGTTTTGGTGTGATTTAAACTTTCTTTGTAACGAGTTATAATCAGCAATGCAGAATGACTGTCACTTAAATAATCCTCACGTTCAATTGGATTTGTAAGTTTAACAGCAATCCAAAGTTTTAAGTATGAATCATTTTTTAGTTGTGTACAAAAGTCATTCGCAAAAATTGGAGAAGTTAAAATTGCTATTGTAGAACGTTTATCTGTTCTACTTATAAAATCATTAAGTTGATTGAACAGGTTTTTCTTGTTGGGAACTTCTTCAAGCGATTTGTAGTATGGTAAAATAACAAACTCAACATTTGAAGATGTGGTTTTCACTTCTGCAATGTTGCTTTTTATATTTCGGTCTTTTAGCGATATGGCATTTTCGCTTAAATGCATTGTTTCGTTTTATTTATCTAAACTTAACAAGAATTTAGAAAGTTTATCAAGTTCACTGTCTTTCAATGTTACAGTGCAATCACTGAATTGGCAAAGAGTTCGTAGCGCTGATACCCGTTCAAAATTTCCCGCTCCGTCAATGATATATGCAATACAATGTCCATGTTTGTGTAATTGCCTCTGTCTATCTTGAGCTTGCCCTGCTTTACGTTCAATGACGCTATTTGTTGTTACTTGAAAGCATACTTCAATTGCACAATATTTGCCTTCCGGTGATGCTGCAACAATATCGTATGAAAGTAATGTTCTTTTGTTCTGACTAATTTTTTGAATTTGTTTCTTTTTAAAATCCCATTTTGGTAATTTGTCTTCTAAATAGTCAACAACATATTTTTGTGCAAGATTACCAAGAGAATTTGCTGTTGCACCACCCGTAATTCGACTTACCCAAATATATCGCTGCTTAACAAATGTTTCAAGTTCTCTTTTATGTCCTATCAAAGTTCCAATAGTGCATTTCTCTTCAATTTCTGATGGTAAATTGTCTGCTAATGCTGCACCCCCAAATAATAGAAGATTAATAATATCTTCAATTACTGGATTAAGTTTTTGATTAGTTACAAGTCCAACTCCATCAACTTTCAAATGAGTGTTACTCCAAGTTTTCTTTCCTGATAGTGTTTGAAATTTATAAGAATGGTTTTTCTCATTCCATACAAACTCCATTGTTTCCTTTTCAAAAAGTTTAGGGAGTTCCTTTTTGAACCGCATAAGTTTTTCACCACCGATGTCAGAAAGAACCATCAAATGTTTGAGAAATAAATTAGATGAAAGTTCCTTTGTTGTTTCTAAAACCTTCTTCCATGCAAAAGGTTCAGCATTTGCAATATTGAGTAAGCTGATAAATTTGTCTTGCGTTTCAATAAGTTTTGGAATTATACTCGAATTGCGTTCTGTTTCAGCTATTTTTGGTGGCCAAAATTTAAGTGCATTAGCCTCTAAGTCGTCAAGTTTTCTTATCATTTGTTTGCTTAAATATTTTTTGTAAAAATAGTTAAAAAAAACCGAAATAATGTTTGGTGAGTGGTAAATTTAAGCCCTTTACTTTTCACACAACGATTAGAACTTTGAATTGATGGACATTTAATACCTGCGTCTATCTCATCACGAAACCAAAGTTAATAAATTATTACTCAATTATCAAATTATTTTCCTTGAACGCAAGTTATTCCGGGAATACTAAAACACCGGAGAAATATCAGGAAAGCAGAGATAAAGCTATCCCTCCCAAATTATACTTAAAATAGATTTTGTTCCGAAAACACAGTGTTCATTAAATTTTCTGCGTGTGTGGCTTTCAAAAACATTATCAAACCAATCAGATGCAAAAACTTCTTGGGTAGATTTTGATGTAACTTGATTATAAAAATAATCCCCGGCAACTGTATTTTCCGGTATTTTAATTTTACCATGCCTTAATGACCAATATGGAAAATCTTTGCTATAGCAATACCATGAAATTTTACCACCAACACTATAAACAACCATAATTGGATAATTTCCAATAATTGTAAATCTTATGGCTGTCGCTGTCAGGCTTACTTGATACTTTTTTGATAATTCACTAATAAGTTGAAAAGAAAATTTCCTTTTTAAGCAGTCGGTTTCAATTTTATTTTGTGGTAATAAAAGACATGAAGCAAAATAATCTGCCTGTCTTTCTGCATAATTTTTTGAAGAAAAATCCGTAAAGCATGAATGACTTGGCGATAATCCTAACAACAAAGCATTTCTTTGTTCATCAATAAAAAAATGCCCTAATTCATGTGCAAAAGTAAATCTTGCCCTTTCAGTATATGCGTGTTCTAATCTATCAATGTTTATATAAATGTGAAAATCTTTATTAAAACACTCAATCATTCCATCAAATGAATCTTTATAGTTACCATAACTATATGAAATATTGTTTTCGCTTGCAATAACTTCAGGATTAACGGCTCCATTATAGAAATAATAATTAGCGATACCCTCTGCTAACTCAGATAATATAAGTTTATCGGAATTTGTCAGAAAATTATTGTTTGTTTTTTGACTGCTCTCTATCATCATTCATTTTTTTTCTTATTTCATCAGTAATAGCTTTTCCTTCACGTGCAGCCATTGATAAATTTTTTGTACTTTCAGTTGTGAGATTTAAATTACTAATCTCAAGTTTTTTTATTTTACCTCTTTTGATAATGTTTATAGGGTTGTCCCAGTCTTCAGGAGTTTCTTTGTTAATGTCATTTGATTTTTCAAAAATTAAAATTTCATCTGCATTAGTAGGAAGCAATAATCCATTAGACTTAAACAATTCGCCTAAACTTATTTTCTTATCCTTTTGCATATTTTATAGATTTTAATTGTGAATATTTTGAAAAATATTCAATAATTTTTTTCTCGGATCGCACTTTAATTTGGCGTATATTTTCTTTTGTTATTCCAAAATAATTACATAAATTATTTAGCACTTTAGAGGGTGTTTTTTTACCATCTTCTTGATATAAGTACAAAAAGCGTAAAACATCTCTATCTCTTTCGGGTAATGAATCAAGTGCATTTTTTAATATTTTAGCGTTTATGCTTTCTATATTTATATTATCTTTTTCTGCATCTATATATGTTTCAATAAAAACCGGTTCATTATTATCTGATGTTTTTATATTAAGAATTTTAAAATCTTGAAGTAAGTCTTGAAGTTCATTTTTGGCAATTTGTAAAATCCAACCTTTAAATGCGTTGTCTGTGTTTTTTTGGGAATTATCAGGGGTTGTAAATAAAGGATTTTCATAAATAGCAAGAAAAGTATTATTTACAATTGCATTTAAAAATTGTTTATCGCGAATACCAAAGTTATTTTTTAAAACCGAATAAAGTAATTTGCTATATTCTTTGTATAAAATATTAAATGCAGATTCAGCATTTTTTATATTTTCTTCTTTATATGAAATAGACAATAATAGTTCTTCTAATTTTTCTACTTCCATAATTGTAAAACTAAATTCCGTGACAAAGTTAAAAAAAATCTATCTGTCACACTTTTTAGTTTTATAAGTATTATTAATTTAATTTATATTATTATGAAACAAAATTTACACAATGAAAAACTGCCTGCCTTGAAATTAATAATTGATGGCAAGCATTATGAATGGCATCAGCAATATATTACAGGTGCCGAAGTTAGAAGATTAGGTAACATTCCCCGTGAGGATGAAATCTTTCTTAAAATTAAAGAACCTTGGGAAGATGAACCAATAAGTGATGATACCAATGTTGATTTAGCCCGCCCCGGAATAGAACATTTTTTTTCTAAAGTGAAATTCCCTATTACAATTATTGTAAACGGTAGAGAAAAATCTTGGGGCGAAGAAAAAATTTCATACGAACAAGTTGTAAAACTTGCATTTGAAAACTACGTTGAAAATGCTGCTACTGCCTATACTGTAACGTATGACAAAGGGCCTAGGCAAAACCCTGAAGGAACTATGGTTAAAGGTGATAACGTTTTTGTAAAAAATAAAATGAGATTCAATGTTACAGCAACTAATCAATCATAGTCCTGATTTGAAGCAACTCAGGGATGAAGGGTATGAAATCGAGTATAGTGGTGGATATTTACTTATCCACCACATACCTTATGTAAACAACAATAAAGAAATAAAACATGGTACATTGGTAAGTGAGCTTACATTAGTTAGTAATACTAAAACAGCTGCACCGGCTAATCATGTTATTTATTTTATAGGGGAACACCCATGTAACAAGGACGGTAGTATTATTACTTCGATAAAACATACCAGCCAAAATAAAATATTGCATGAGGGAGTTATTATAAATCATTCCTTTTCGAATAAACCGGCAAATGGTTATGCTAACTATTATTTTAAAGTTTCGAGGTATGCTGATATTATTTCGGCACAAGCAAAGGCTTTGGATAATAGCGTTACAGAAAAGACCTTTAAAGTAGTACACGATAATAAAGAAGATTCGGTATTTCAATATCCTGACACCAATTCAAGTAGAGCAAACATTAATTTAATAAATTCTAAATTTAACGAACAAAAGATTGCCATAATTGGATTAGGGGGTACAGGTGCTTATATTTTAGATTTAGTAGCTAAAACTCCAGTACAAGAAATACACTTGTTTGACGGTGATGTTTTTTTTCAACATAATGCTTTTCGCTCACCGGGTGCGGCTTCAAATGAGCAATTAGACAGAATAATGAAAAAAGTAATTTATTACTCTGAAATATATTCTAAAATGCACAAAAATATTATTCCACATATTGAATATATAACAGATGATAATATTAATTGCTTGGATCAAATGTCTTTTGTATTTATATGCGTTGATAAAAATAGTGCAAGAAAAATCATTATCGATAATCTTTTAAAAACAAATGTACCTTTTATTGATGTTGGGCTTGGTGTAAATGTTGTTGATGATAAATTAATAGGAACTTTAAGGGTTACAAATGGTAGCTCTATTAAAAATGACCATTTAATTAATAGAGTTCCAATGGAAGAAAACGATGTTATTAATGAATACGCAACCAATATTCAAATAGCCGATTTGAATTCTTTTAATGCATCATTAGCAGTAATTAAATGGAAAAAAATAATCGGATTTTATCAAGATTTAAATAAAGAGTATCATTGTTCATATTCAATTAATAATTCTAATTTTATTAATGAAGACATTACGGCATAAATTTGTTGAGTTGATTCCCGAAAAATTGGAGGATGGTGTTTTATACATTTCACTTGAATATTGTACAGCCATACACAAATGTGTGTGTGGCTGTGGCAATGAAGTAGTAACTCCAATTTCGCCAACAGATTGGCAAATTTCTTTTGATGGAAAAACGATTTCCCTATATCCGTCTATTGGCAATTGGAATTTTAATTGTAAATCTCATTATTGGATTATTAATAATAAAATTAAAAATGCCAGAAAATGGTCAGAAAAAGAAATTAATTCGGGCAGAAAATCAGATAATAAAAAGAAAAATAAATATTACAAGAAGAAACCTTGGTATATTATTTTCTGATTGTAAATAACCGAGAGAATAGTTTCAAAATTTTATTCCGCACTAAAAAGAAGAAATCAAAACTATTGTTTTATTATATAGCTATATATCTATGGCACGCCGTAAGGATGTAACACCCTATTAAAGCATATATCTGGAAAACAAGGAAAGGTATTTTTCTTGCACGTGAGTTATTCCGGGAATACTAAAACACCGGAGAAAATACAGGAAAACAGAAAGAAAGAATTCAAATAATTTTATTCGAGAGTTACATAAGTCCAATGAGAACTACCAAATGTAGGGTATTAATCGATAGCGAGTTTTTTGACAATACTCAATATAACCAGATAAATCTTTACGCAAAACATTCTCTTCATTCAAAATCCTGAATATAAAAACTATCGGCAAAAATACAAACATTGTCAATGCCCAGTATGAACCTAATGCTATTGGGGTGAACAAAAACAAAAAAGTCATACCTGTATACATCGGATGGCGAACTATTGCATAGGGGCCTGTTGAAATAATTTTTTGGTTCTTTTCAACTTCAACAACACGGGACGCATAACTATTCTCTTTGAAAACAAGAAAAACAAAAAAATAACTCAGAAAAACGATAATGTTTGCTATCACAACGAGAAAAATTGGAACATCAGACCAATTAAAACGATAATCAAAACCCGGAATTATAAAACCAATAAAGAAAGGTATAGTGAATATTTTTACTATAATTTTTTGTTTTATTTCTTTTTCCTTTCTCTTAAATCTTCGTTCCAAGAGTGCAGGGTCTTTATTAACAAGATAAATTAATGTAGTCATCATTGGAATAAAAAGAGTAACTGAATATATCCATGCTTCCCAAAATTTGAATGAACCGGCAGGAAGAAAAAATAGTATACACATAAATACCGGATATAAAACTACTACCTTTAATATTAATTTATTTTTCATATTTTTTTTATTATTAATTTGTATTGAAGCGATTTTGATAAACTTACCACTAACCTGCTGCTGCTGACGGCAATGATTTAACGCATACATCTGCTCCGCCTTGACACAAATTTATAAATTATTACTCAATTATCAAATTACTTTTCTCGCGTGAGTTATTTCGGGAAAATTAAAACACCCAAGGAATACAGAGAAATCCTTGATTTAACTTGCTTTTTGCCGAAATATTTCGTATATTACAATTAATAAATATAAGCCGTTTTTATTTTATTAATAGCAGCATATAGCAACTATCAGGTATTTTTATTTGTCAGATTTTCGAGAACTAATTATTAAATGAATTTTCCGGGATGTTAAGAGCCATTAATGAAATATTGAAAGATATAGATGTCTTGAAGAAAGACCTTACAAAGCTTTTGAGAAAATCCGATACCGAAAATATTATACAAAACTTTGAACTTGAAGAAAAATATAATTTCCTGAATGAAGTGATGAATGGAGCCAATGTATTAATACATGTTAATGATATTATTAAAATGAGCCTTGTTTGGGGAAGCGGTAAGTTTAAGGAAATGCTTGGTTATACTTCCGAGGAACTTATCACAATGGGTTCGGAATACAGCAAAACCCATTACCACCCTGATGACTACAAATTATTAGTTGAAGCTGCTGAATTTTTCAAACAGGAAAAAGGAACTTCTCATACGTTGATGTATAGAGTAAAACATAAGGACGGCAGTTGGATGCGTTTTATTACAACACGTTCTCTTTTTAAACGAAAGCCCACCGGAGAGCCATGGTTAGTAATTGCAGTAACAATAAAAACCGATGCCGACATTCATACAAATATATCGATGGATGAAATGAGAACAAAAAGCAACCGCAAGAAAAATGCAGATGTAATTGAAAAACTTACAGAAAAAGAATTGATAATTATAAAACACATTGTAACCGGAAAATCCAACAGGGCTATTGCAGAAGAATTAGGATTAAGTATTAATACAATAAGTGTTCACCGCAGAAATATATTCGTGAAACTTAAAATAACAAAAACGGCACAACTTGTAAATTTTGCTACTGATAACGGACTAAATTAAAAAAATAAGAGAAAGAATTATTCTTTTATAAACTTGGCAACTTTTACTCCATCTGAATTAAAAACTTTTATAAAATAAATCCCGCTTGGCAAGCCGCCAACATTAATTTCTGTTTTATCGGTAAGCCGACAGATTTGCTGTTTTATTACTTCCTCTCCAGTAATATTAAAAACAGATAAAGTGCTTTCATTTATTAATTGCGATGTTTCTATTGTTATTGTTGTGTTTGCAGGATTCGGATATATTTTCATAGTTTCTTCCCTGCTTTCCTCTGCAACCCATACAACACCTCCATTTGTGGTTTTTATAATTGTACCGCTAACACCCACAGCATAACCTATATCAGAGTTAGTAAAAAAAACGGAAGTTAACGTTTCATATCCCACTGTTTCAGATATCCAGTCAACACCTCCATTTGTGGTTTTTATAATTTCATTAGTCCGTAATCCATATACTTTGGTTTCCATTGCACCGCCTACTGCATATCCTATGCTTTCATTTGTAAAATAAACGGAAGATAATGGTAAATATATATTTTCTGTTTGAATTGTCCAGTTATAGCCTTCGTTTGTTGTTTTTAGAATTGTACCATTATCGCCTACAGTATATCCTGTATTTGCATTAGTAAAGAAAACAGAATTTAATTGAACTGGTGCTCCACCTATTATCCAAATCCATTCAGTGCCGCCATTCGTGGTTTTTAGAATTATACCACCAGCTAATTCACCACCAACAACATATCCTATATTTGTATCAATAAAGAAAACAGAATTTAAACAAACAATTGTTCCGCTTGTTTGTTTTATCCAGTTAGTGCCGCCATCTGTAGTTTTTACGATCATACCACTATCGCCTACAGCATATCCTGTATCTTGGGTTGGAAAGTAAACGGAATTTAATTGCTTCGTTGTTCCACTAGTTTGTTGTATCCAATTAATGCCACCGTTTGTGGTTTTTAAAATCGTGCCACTATCACCCACAGAATACCCCGTATCTTGAACGGGAAAATAAATGGAATTTAGCCATTTTGTTGTTTCGCCTGTTTGTGGGGTCCAATTAGTACCACCATTTGTGGTTTTTAAGACAACACCATCACCGCCTACAGCATAACCTGTATTAAGAGCGGAAAAGTAAACAGACATTAAAGGAACAATTGTGCCGCTTACTTGTTGTGTCCATTGTGCATATGATGTTATATTAAACGATAAAAGGCATACAATAGTAAATGTTATTTTTTTCATTAGTTTGTTTTTTTAATAAAGCGAAACTTATCAATTTGCTATTCTTTAAATATTTTCTCAATATAAACAGCTTTGTTACTAATAATCCTCACAAAGTACATACCACTTGGCAATCTGCTCACATCAAGTTCTATTTTTGTCTGTATAATTTGCTGTTTTATTACTTCCTCTCCGGTTATATTAAAAACAGACAAAGTGCTTTTTGTTGTTGTTTGCGGGAGTTCTATTGTTATTGTTGTGTTTGCAGGATTAGGAAAAATTGAAAAACTTTTATTAATTTTATAATAGTCCATATTGTTTATTATGCTTCCAGCAATAATTGGATTAATATCATAAGCATAATCTTTTATTTTAAACCAAGTTGCATCAATGGCAACATCAATTCTAACCCATCCAAAATATACAATACCATTTGCAATCAATTTAAGACCTAAACATTTATCTGTCTGTCCTAAAAATGATCCTGAGTTAGAACATGAAGAGAAGCAGCTATTAAAATAATCTGCAAGACATGCATTACCGGAAAGCCATGATGTATTATATCCAATACTATCATTGATATTATACGCTTTAACAAATGCACACGTTTCTACCCAGTAAAATGAAACAAAGCAACTATCGTGTAAGCAATTAATATAAACAGATTTGCAACAACAACTACTATCACCAATTATTTTAATTTTAAAATCAACAATTCCATCTCCATTTAAATCCGAATCATAATAACCTCCTACAGTTGATATTATTGTGTCGGGTACTATATCAACATATATTATAGTTGCGTTTATTGCATTTATTGCAAACAATGCAATCAATAATATGTATAATTTTTTCATATTAAAAGCTTTATTTTATTACTACTTTTTTACCTTAAACTTGAACTTCTTTATTTCTTCACAAACCTTTTAACCTCTATCATTTTATCATCGTAAAGTTTTATGAAATATATTCCTTTATCCATGGCTGAAATATTAATTGTTGATTTCTTTTCTATAATTCCCCTATATAGAGTTTGGCCAACAATATTTAATATTTCAAACTTTTGTCTTTCATTTGAATTATACGTTTCTATTATTAATCTGTTAGTAGCTGGGTTGGGATATATTTTTATTTCCCACTTTATTTCTTTTTCATTAATTCCATTGCAATCTTTAACCAAAACAACTACCGTATCTGTTGTGATGCTTGAATAAATTGTATCTATTGCAGTGCCTGTGTAAACAGTATCTGCAAAGCTTACCGTAAGAACATAAGTAGTGGTAACTGTTGGGAATGCTTTTGGCTTTGCTGTGTTCGCATTATCTATTCCAGTTACAGGTGACCACTGGTATCTACAAAAACTTAAATTATGCGTTCCCAACAGAACGGTATCCTTATCTATACACATTGTGGTATCTTTGCCTGCATTTGCTGTAATATCATATGCTGACACATCATCTATGTAATAATATGCCGATGCACTAAGCCATGCTCCTGCATTCACAAGCAAGGTATCCGACAAGCTATCTGTTTTGAAATTTCCTATTGTTATATATTGCTCTCCTCCGTGTGCTTTATATATACCACTTATTTTTACCCAATTTACAGTATCAGTTAATTTGTTTTCTTCTGTATTTTTAATTTGAGTAAATAGAGGTAAAACATCGTAGGAGTTTTCATGGATAAGAGTATCAGATATATGCGCTCCTATTGAACTTATCGCATATTCAGATTTGTCAGCCAAATTCACATAAAAACGTATGTAATAATATTTATTTATTTGTAAATTATTTGCAAATTTTGTTTCAATATACTCACGAACATTTTTCTGCGTTTTCATAAAGGGGATACCATAAAATCCAGCAAAACAAATGCCTGTTTTAGGTATTTGATAACCACAAATTGAATTTGGTGTGCTTTGATTTCCTATGCAATTTCCATTAAAATAATCCGCTGGTAAAAGATAATTTGGTATCGGACTTATCCAATATTTTGCATATTCAATTTGTCCATGTGCAAATGGGCATTTAACAGAATCCTCAAAACTCCAATTATTAATTAAATTATAATTTTGGTTCTGTGCTCTTAATAATACACTTGAAATAATAAATAATATCAATAAAATTAATTTTTGCATTTGCTTTTTTCAATTTTGCAAATTTATTTTAATTTTTGTTTGTTCCATATTATAAAAGACAATATTTTACTCTATTCTGTTGCAATGAATAAAAAAAACTGCCCATATATTAACAAAATATATAAGCAGCTTTATAATTCAATTTAAAAGCATTAACTTAAATTCTATTTTATTATTACTAATTTCTCTATCCTGACAATGCTGTTATCAATTACTATCTTACACGTATATATACCTGCTTGAAATTCTGTTGTCGATATTTGCATGGAACTTGCTTTATTATTTATTGTATATGAAGCAATTTTATTACCAATAATATCGTAAAATTCAATTCGTCCATTTTGCATTGCACTTAGAGCGTATTCAAGCGTTATATTATCTTTTGCAGGATTTGGAAACATTTTAAATTTATTGTTTGTGCTTTTTTCATTAACATTTAATTTTTTATTGTTGTTTTCGTTATTTCCGCCCCTGCTTTTATTTTCCATTGGTGTTCCCCTTTCACAATCATTCATAAATACCCGACTGCTGTCAAGCAAAGTGAGCATTGCTCTTGCTTCATTAACAACTTTGCCGTATTGATAAGGACATTGGTTTGCAACATCGAGCAAATCGCTTAATTGCTGCGTAGTTAAATTCAAATCACCAGCAGCAAAAGTTTCAAGATAAATACTGTTTACTTTTTTATATGCTTCGTCTACAAGCGTTGTAGGGGCAATACCGTTGTTTAGAGTCTGCAAAGTATTGAGCATTGCTTGCTTGTCGGTAACATTAGTATCGGATAACAATTTGTAAAAGCCGTGTACACTATTAACTGATGTTGTGCTCAAACTGTCATATACTTTTCTGTACTGGGCATCGCTATCTAATACGTTTTTATTTTTATCAAGTTGTTTGTACAGGAACGACATATTAAGCCATTTATTCTCTTCAGGGTTAATCGTATAATTAAATTTATTATAAGCAATAATTTTTTCTATGCTGTCGGTTTCAGAAATTCCTTCTCTTGTATTGCCTTTTATGTCATTATTGTTTTTATTTGAATTATTAGCCATCATCATAAGCATACTGCATCCTGCAGGACATACACCAACATTACTAAAAAAGTCATTAATTGAAAAAGGCAACCCGGTTCCCATTACAGTATTTATTGTGGGATAAAAAGGAGGAGTAAGTCCGCCATTATTTCTAACATACAAAGGAGTTCCAGTGCCGTCAGATTCAGTAGCACGCGTGTGAGCTTCACCCATATAACCTTGCCATTCGTTATCGGAAGGAGCATCTGGAGTTTGTGTGCCTTGTGGTCCCATGCCAGGATTCCAGTTTAAATTAAAACCAACAAGGAAATCTTCCATAGTATTGCACAATGCCTGTGTGCCTGGGCAATCGCCGCCAAACCATAACCCAAATCCTACATTGTGTACGCTGTTACACTTAACTATTGCATCAGCACTGTATTCCACTTCTACTCCATTTATCCAGTGTTTCCAGTAATCAGGACCGTATATATCATTTTCTTTAATCTCTATATGGTCGCAGTTATGAGCAATTATACCTCCGTATCTGCCAATTAAAGGTTGTGTTGAACTGTATAATTCTATAGGAATATTATTGTTTATAGTAGAGCCGCCGACAGCAAAATTGTCAACAGAAATGCCTGTGCTAACGCTGTAACCTCTAATGTGATTATTGAAAATATTGGCTTTCCCCGAACTGTACGAAGCCATTACCCGTATTCCTGTGCCGCCGTTTTTTGGGCTTTGGTCAATTTCGTTGTCGGTTATTAGAACCGTGTACGGATAATTATAAGAAGTGTTAAAATATATTGCTGTGTTATCAAAATTGTTAATTGTATTGTTATAAATATACAAAAGTTTCTGATAAGATATTAAACCTTCGTAAAAGCTTGCACAATATATTCCATAACTTGTTCCTCCTATATTGCTGTTTATTATATCAATTCTTTGTGGTATGCTGTTAATACGAATACCATTACCTCCATTGTTAGTTATTGTAATGTTGTCAATTTTAACATCGGCATCAGACATATAAATTGAGTTTACAAAATTGCCATTGAATGCATTGTTATATAAAATTATTTGAACTAAACCATAAGCATGTAAAACCGCTCCATGATAATTATGTACATACGCACCATAGTAAGAATAATTACCTATTCCTCCAGGCAACAAATTTCCTGCATTTACGGTGTTTCCTGAAAATCTTTTATTGATATCATAATACCCAATACTTCCCCAACCTATTGGTAAGTTACCAATATATAATGATGTATAATTATTATTGAAAATAGAATTTGTAATGTCGTATAATCCTTCATTCTCAGCCCTTACAGCATATTTTGCATCGGAAACAATGCAATTAACCATTTCTATTTTCGACATGCTTTCAGTTGCATAAATGCCGTCCCACATATAATTACATCCTCCACCAGCTCGTAAAGTGCAACCCTCTAGTGTTAGAACATTATCAGCGAGAATATTAATTTTTATATTGTATGCAAAATTCAAAGTGCAGTTTGTAAATTTAATATCGCTATTAATTGTAAGATTGCCTTCAAGATTTATTGTTCTCCCAATTATCTCAGTAGAGCTAAAAAATGTGCTTATATTGCTTGAATTATCCCCAGCTCTGTATACATTATAATCTTCGGTTGTCATGTTGTCATAACCAATTGTGTATGTCCTAATAGTTTGACAAATATGGGGTCCGGTAATTGTACAAGTATAAATTCCAGGACATAAATCTTGTACGTCTTCGGTGGTTACTGGGGAACCTCCTTCATCATAGGGGATATCCCAAATATAAGTAAATGGTCCATTCCCTGTAACTGTCTGTGATATGGAACCATTACAACTATTACATTTTGCATTTACCAAGCTGTGCGTTATATTTATATCATTTACTTGTCTTATTTCAATATCATCAATAGAATAATCAAAAGATTGACCGTTAAAATTATCAACTTGAAGAATGGCAACCCTAACAGGATTAACAATATTAGCAGGACAATTCCAAATAAAAGTATTTTGGTACCATTCGTCAGAAGAACCTGGTAGCGTTGTTAACCCATTACAAGATGGTGATTCGGGATGTATTGGCTCTCCCTGTGGAATAAGATTTTGAGAATTGAATTCGATTCCATTTGCGTCTATTATTCTTATTCGTAAATTTAATTGTGTGGAAGGATTTGAACTTTGTGGCCAGTCTTTACATGAAGATCCTCCTTTTGAATAAAATCCAATAAAAAAATCGTTTGAAGGCACTAAGTTTATATTGCTTTGTTCCCATAACCTCCATGGATCATTATTTGGGTTTTGTCTTGGATTTGGATTGGGGTTTCCCCATGGCCCATCTTCATATAATGAATTTCCTCTATCTGAAGGGGATATACAATATATTGCACGAACATCTCCATCTGGCGTAGGACATGGTGTTTGGTCTGCTACAAACTCACAACTTGCTGCTGTTGAACAATTATTAAAATTTCCATTTCTTGCCAAATTAGGGCAGCAATCAAATACATTAAAATTAGCTGCATTACCCAATATTATCGCTACAGTTCCATTTCCATCAATCATGCCTTGAATAGAAAAAATGTTATTTGCTAAGTTCGGCATTATATCTATATATTCCATACCTGTATATAGATTATTAAAAATCTGACCATTGCTCAATGTAACTGTAAATGGCGGGACACCACTTAACTCTAATAATATTTTTTGAGGTGTACCCACACACGTGTTTATAGAAGATTGCCAGATTATTCTGGCTGATGGTGTAGCATTATTAATGCATGTTAAAGCATTAAATGCATCAACTCTACCTGCCCCTAAACTATTTGGTGGCAAAGTATTATTTGGGGGAATATTATTAATAGGAATGCAACCATTTTCTAAACAAGCCTCAATTGAGTTAGGGTCGTAGCCAGGTCTCAATACCCTCATTAATCCGCATATTCCAGCTACAAGCGGACAAGCCATAGAAGTCCCATCAAATGGCTCATATAAACTAAATAAATTACGTGGTATCGGAACAGCTGTACTCCATATATTTGCACCTGGAGCCATTACATCAATATATGTACCAAAATTTGAAGCCAGTGTCGTATTTGTAATCCATCGCAAATCATTTGCATCAGTAGCACCAACACAAATAACATGATTAAAAGAACAAGGATATGTAGTATTTGGAAAGCCAGAAATATTAGCGTTTCTGTTACCAGCTGCAGCAACGCATACTATATTTTTTTTATATGCTACATTCATTAAATCATTAATTAAAGCGTCTGGGAATGTAGATGAAAAAGACATACTGATGACATCAACTTTAATTGTTGGATGTTTTTTTTCATTTAATGCAAACGCAATACCATCGTATATGTTTTGTGCAGTTGTTGTATTCACTCCTGCTATTAATGATGCATCTGTCGTAGCTTTTATAGGAAGAATTCTTATTCTTGTATTTAAATTATCATTGTGGGAAATTGATGCAACTCCTATAGCATTATTTGTTGTTGCTCCAACAATTCCAGCGCAATGTGTTCCATGATAGAATGTTGCAGTAGGAGGTGGACTAACATCAATATTATTATCTGCTACATCATATCCTTGAAAGAAAATTCCTCCTTGTAAGTCTTCGTGATTTAATAAAAAATCACTATCTACAATAGCAACAACAGCATTATTGGTATTACCACCTGGAATAACACTCCATGCATTCACTGCATTAATCAGATTTAAGCTATATTGGTCACCATTAATAAAATGCGGATCATTTTGTGTAAATTTGTAAACAGGAGATTTCTGAGCATATACAACATATTCTAACTTAGTTAAATCATTTACCGCAAAATCTATTTGTGTTATTGCAACAATTTTCATTTTTAATATTTTTTTAAATTCATCATTATCGAAATCAGGAAAAGCTCTGCTTATGCTGACAATAGTATATTTCGCATTTAAAGCAGCCATGTCAACATTACTTAAATAGTTATTTAAATCTATAAATAAAGTATCTTTAATTTTAAAATAAATTATACTATCTGAAAAATTAGGTTCCACTATTACAATTGCTTGAACTGTATTTATACAGCCATTATCATCAGTTCCTGTTACGAAATATGTTGTATTTACCGTTGGATTAACGGACATTGAACTTCCTGTTTCAAAATTACTCCATGTGTAGTTACTTGCTCCGCTTGCACTTATTGTTACCGATTCGCCATTTAGTATTGTTGCTCCAGTTGCTGTTACAGTTGGAAGCGGATTCACTGTTATTGATATTGAGGTAGTGTTTGAGCACCCATTTATTCCTGTCCCTGTAACAAAATAAGTTGTAGTAATACTTGGACTAACGCTCACGCTGCTTCCTATTTGCTGATTGTTCCATGTGTATGTTCCACCACCAGAAGCCGTCAGTGTCGCACTTTCGCCAATACAAATATTGTTTTTATCACTGAAAACAGAAAACTGAAAGCTGTTAACTGTAACAGCTACGTTATCGCTCGCTGTTGCTCCGTAGCTGTCGCTTACTTTTATCGTATATGTTGTAGTTACTGATGGTGATGCTGTGGGATTTGCTATGTCTACTGCACTCAATCCGGATACTGGCGTCCATGTGTATGTGAACCCTGTTCCGCTTCCTCCTTTTGCTGTCGGGCTGCCGCCAATTGCCACATTGCCTCCGGTACAAATTGCTTTGTTATCGCCTCCTTCGGCATATAAGGGACATATTGTTGTGAACACAAACTGTGCATTCGGTATATCATAGGTAACTGCTAAATTCGTTGGAATTGAATTATTGTCAAATGCAAACCTGCTTTTGAGAGTTTGTGCTGAATTGAATTTCCATAACACCGGTGATGTTGTGAGCGCCTGATAACCGTGTTGAACAGTTATTTGCAGGTTATCGACATTATTATATGCAAATGGTGTTGAAAGCGTTATTGTTTTCCATCCTGCCGATGTGCCTATTACAACTGTCCCGCTGAATACCTGTGTGTATCCATCCGCAGACCAGGTGCCCGCACTTAACGTTGAAGCATTTGTGTGTTTTAAAAATACAGTTACATTTGTTATATTGCTTCCATCATCCGATGAGGTTTCACTTTTATAAAATTTGATTTTTGAAATATTTCCCTGCTTATTTATATCCGATTGCAAAAATATTCCTTCCCATGTATTGTAATTGTACATTCTGTTTACAGGGTAATAATTTCCTGAATTTGTTCCCGAACCGGCAGTTACGGAATCTTTTTGCGATGTCGTTACGATTACTATTGCATGTGCAGTATTTACACAACCGTTGTTGTCGGTTCCTGTAACATTATATGTGGTGGTGGTGGTTGGTTCTACTGTTTTTGCCGAACCAGTTCCTAAATTATTATCCCACGTATAAGTATTTGCTCCGCTTGCACTAATGCTTGCCGATGACCACATACATATTGATGCTCCGGTTGCCGTTACGTTTGGTTTTTGATTTACGGTTACAACCGCCTGTGCGGAATTTGTACAACCGTTGTTGTCGGTTCCGGTTACTGTATAGCTTGTTGTAATTGTCGGACTTATATTTATTGGATTTCCTATTGCCAAATTGCTCCATGTATAAGTGTTTGCTCCGCTTGCTGTGAGCACAGCTGTTGCACCATTGCAAATAGTAACATTGTTGACGCTCACGGTTGGTAATGAATTTACATTTACAACTGCCTGCGCTGTACTTGTGCATCCGGCAGTTGAAGTTCCGGTTACATGATAGGTTGTTGTCGTTGTGGGATTAATTGTTTTTGCTGAACCTGTTCCCAAACTGTTGTCCCATGTATAAGTATTAGCACCGCTTGCATTTATATTTGCTGTAGCACCGGTACATATTGTTGCTCCTGATGCTGTTACTGTTGGTATTGAATTAACAGTTACTATTGCCTGTGCTGTGCTTGTGCATCCGGAAGATGTTTTTGTTCCGGTAACCGTGTATGTTGTGGTTACAGTTGGAGTGACAGAAATAGAACTTCCGGTGGCTGAATTACTCCATGTATATGTATCCATTCCGTTCGCGGTTATTGTTGCTGTGCTTCCTATGCATATTGACGCTCCTGTTGCCGATACTGTGCAAATGTATGATGAGCATTTATCTGTTGGCGGTGTCGGGTTTACATTATTAACACAATAAGTTATCGTTCCCGTTTTGGTGCCCGGAGGTGTTTGTCCGTTGTTATAACATATATCGAGATTACTTCCATTATAACCGCTTCCTGAACCGGATGTTGGTGTTCCGTTTATTTTTAACTGACTGTATACTCCGCCTGTGGAATAAAATATAACATTGCTTTGTTGTGTAAAGTCATTACATTCCATGTATGAACCATTTTTTAAATATGCATAACTGTTTGAGGTCATAGTAACATTTCCTGTAATTTTAAAATATTTTTCAACATTCAGTGTTGCTGATGAGCCTAATGATAAATATCCCGCAATAGTCCCTTTTCCATAAATGTCAACAATTGCAGAGCTACTGGTAGTGAGATTACCTCCAATTTGCATATCGCATTTTGTGTATAAATAACTGCTGGTACTAAGAGTTAAGTTTCCGGATGTTATAAGTGAACCGTAATTATATATGGTAGCACTCGAAGCCATGCTTATTGTTCCTGTGTTTATTAAATTTTCATTACACAATGTAGCACTCGACTGCATTGTGATATTTCCGTTTATATGTCCTTTATTACATACTGTGCTTGATGAACCAAGTGTCAGAGTTCCGTTTATAACACCAGTTTCGGTAATGCATAATTTTTGACTGCTGTTAACATTTACATTGTTATTTTCCACTCCGCTAATTGTAACATCACAGGTTGAACATTGTGTGCAGGTTTGTGAATATACAAATAACTGTGAGCAAATAAGCATTACGCTTATTGCAAGTTTCGGGAATAAACGAACTATGTTTTTCATGTTATCTTATTTAAAGTTTTGTTTTTAAAATTAATTTTATTGCTCAAGAACAAATTCTGACAAAACAATGCTTTCAACATCGCCTGTCCAAATTTCTTTTGTTGTGGTTCCGGGAGCAATTTCTTTTATGCTGAAATCTTCATATTTGTCTCCTCCTACAACTTTTACTTCTACCTTATATTTCATTTTTTTATTGTAAGGATTTGTGATTTTAAGCATTACTCCTTTACCGCCTGTATAATTTTCCTTTACTACAATAATTGTTATTGTACTTGCTGTTGGCTTTTGCACAACTTTTAAACTCTTTAAAGAATCTTTATCCGCAGTCGCCTGAATTTTTATATTATCGTTAATGAAAACTTTTACATATTTGTCGTTATATACAAATTTGTTGTCAGCTTTCTTAACATCATAAACACTCACGTCTTGTGCATGAATGGATGCTGAAAGAAAAAATAATGCGAAAATCAGATTTAATGTTTTCATGATTATTGTTTTTTTATTTTTAGTTCGAATTAATTTCAACTTTGTTATTTTATGATTACAACTTTAAGATAATAAAATCATTAAAAAAAATATTATTGCAATCAACTCGTTCAGATATAAATAATTATATATATGAATCTCGAATTGTAAATACTTATAGCAATATTTTTATTTTAAAAAATTATTTTTCATCACTGAAAGAAAGTTGCAGTTTGAGGCTTTCCGGAGATTTTCTATAAGTAAATCTGTTTCTAACATACTTCAATTACATCATTAATAATCTTCTTGAACCCAAATACAAATTTCATTTCTTCTTTGTAACAGTAACTATCTATGCGCTTATCAAAATATATTTCAGCCCCTTTTGCTTTCATTTTCTTTAAATAGTTGTAAATACTTCTTTCGGATATTTTTAATTTTTTCGCAAATTTTCCGGGATTGCCGGTTTTCCTTTTTCGAATATAATTGTCAATTATTTCAACTTTTTCCCAGTTCATATGTTTAGATTTTTATAAATATTAACGGGGCTAAATTATGCTCTGCATAAGGGAAAAACAACAGAATAATTACTGTTTTTTTTTACCAAAAAAACATGGGCAACCAGTAATTTTTCGTAAATGACTAATAAAAATTAGGGGGTGGCATAAGTAGAACACTTAAGACTCTCCAACTCTACACATCTGTTTTCAATCCCAGATAATCTGCAATTATCATGGCTTTTGATTTAACTTTTAATTCATCGGGTTTGTAAATTGAATTTATATCAAATTCAAACAAACTTCCACAACCAGCTTTTAAAAATATTTCTTTTACCTTTTCATTAGTGCGTATGTCAGAGTTAATGAAGGTGCTTAACTTATCAATTTCAAGATATTTTTTATCTTCCTTTAGAAGCCCTGTATCCTTTTGTAATACTCTTCCTTCAGGAGTTCCGTTGTTGGTGAGAAATAAGAAGGTGCGTATAATGATTTTCCCTTCAGAAATATTACCTACCAAATAACCTGCTTTTATGCCCCAAAACCTATATTCAATAAGGAAATTGCCGTTATGGCTCCGGCATAATTTTACTTCTTTTAAAGATTCGTAAACGAAGTAATGCACGATTCCCGGTATCATGCAATCCAAACGTTCCGCTAACCTTTGCAATGCGTGTGATTGTATATATACTTCAAGCGGTAATTCCGAAAAATGATTATCAATATTCAAATCTTTCGGCTTGATGCTAATGTAATCGATATGTGGTTCCGGGTATGATATTCCCCATCCCACACGTATGGCGGGCCTTGTATTTCCGTCAATAATAAAATCTATTTTTTCCGGTTGTCGGCAATATATATCCATGCAAACGAAAACTCCGATTTCACCTTTAAGCCCTGTCCTGATTTCATGTTTTGAAACATATAATAAAGAATCAAAACTGCTATACATTGTCGCGATGGTATCTATCGTGCCTATGAAAGTTTTCCATGCGGTTTCATATCCTTCTTTATAATTCAAAAAAGGAGCCAGGCATTCCTTTATTTGCTTTGCTCCGGTATAACTTTCTTCTTTCAGAATATCCATATAAGAAATAAGAGTTAATCCGACGGTGAAATAATCATACAGTGAAATTTCGGGACCGCCGGGCAATAATTTAACTGATTTATCTTTCAGCATTTTTGAAACAAGCCATTTTGCTCCATTGAGCATATCTGCCGGTACTTGATAGCCATCGGCTGCTTCCACCCTCACATTACGAAACCTTGTAGCATATATAATATCAATTTCCTTTTCCGGTATTAATGAATAAACCTGCGGGCAACCGATATCTCTCAATAGGCCCCGTAGTTTACGCAGGAATTCGTTCCTATGCTGAGCCTTCGCTATTTTCTGAATGCTATGTTGACTATGGTTATGTTTTTTCTTATGCTTCTGCATTTTGTATCTGACCGGTAAAATAATTTTTACATTAAACTCCTGTCATAGGTGGCAGGGGCTTAACTGTTGCTTTCGGTATTTTATTAAAAAGAAAGTTTCATCTTCCCAATATATTCAGGAATCACAATAACACCTTTATAATCCTTATAATTACCTTCGAGAGCGGCCCCTGCGCTAATTAAACTTGTGAATGCTCTTGGCAAATAAACTGCACCAGGAAAATTTTCTACATTACGTAACATATCCTTTTTGTCCATATATATGAGCGGACCTTCTTTGCCATTCCATGCAACATAAAATAGGCGTCGATCCCCCCATGATCTGGGAATGCATTTTAGCAAATTATCTGAATTAAGTTTTTCCATATTTTTAAAGGTTTATAGTTAATTTTATTCGGCTTTTTGTTCAATCATGTAAGATGGTCTTATCTTTAAAACAATAAGATTTGTATAATACAGCCCTTTATGTCTTACGGATTCCGGTGTAAACTCAACCATGACTTCGCTGTCAACATCAAGCTGGTCTAAATCCATGCAGGTGTCGGCATTGTTACACCTGAAAAGAAAGTCATTTGTTTTGTTCGAAACAATGCTTCTTAAAAGAAATTCCTGCGATACCCAGTGTTTGCCGTTGGAATTGCTTATTCCGTGCTTTTTGGCAAACTTGTTTTTGATTGTGCCTTTTACTTTGAACATAGTTTTTAATTTTAATTGTTAATAATAAGAATTGAAAATTTTGTTTTTAAAAATGAATAACCCCGCCGCAGAGCGGCGGGGAACTAACGGCCTAAAAAAGATTAAAAACCCAAGTATGCTTTTAACTCGTCTATTTCAGCATTAATTTGAGTACACTTACCAGCATAATCGCTTTTTAAATCCAATTTTAAATGCCTTGCTATTATTCCCGGAATCTCAGAAGCAGCAAGACCAAAAATGTACTTTTCGTTATTATATCCGCGTAATGGTTTACGCACTGTTGGATCACACTCGTACCTTCTAATGTAATCTTTTGCATTTAATCCAAACGGAGATAAAAAACCCTGAGCACCTTCTTCAGAGAAAACGCCCCGAGCATAATCTGGCAATACGTCAAAAACATCTTTTTGTGCTTCAATGTTCTCTTTTGTTTGTGTTGTGTTTTTCATGGTAAATCCTTTCTTTTTTTAGTTAATATTTATTTTTTGTTTTAGTTTTTAATAATGATATTTAATACATTGTTGTAATAATTTTCCTTTTTATTGTTCTGTTAAAGTTGGTCTGCATTCTGCAAATACTTATTTTTACTATTGAAACCTTACGGGGCGTGGATTTTATTTAAAAGCAACCTATCTGCGCTCGGTTCTGCGGTCGCAGATGCGGCCGTAGAACATATTGTGCCTTTATGGTTTTCCTGTCTTTTCATATCCCATTCAGAATTGCAAGGAGCAGGGATTAATATTATTTTTTGCTTGTTCTTGTTCTTGTTTTTGCTTTTTCATTTGCATATATGCTTCATATCCCATTGAAAATGCTTCTTTCGCTTCTTTTAGCGTTTGAAAGCCTTCGCATCTTGATTCTGAAATACCATCAACATTGGGCTTGCATTCAGCCCATGAAGTATAAATACCCGGGGTTACGCCTGCCCATACTGTGTAAAAATTTTTCTTCATAATTATTTTGTTTTTAAAATTTGTTACTACGATAATTTTCTCTGAGAGTAAAATAAATTACTTTATTCCCACTAGCCTCTGTGTTGGACTGTGAAAAACTGCCCATTTTTCTGTCCACCAATTCTCCGAGAAGAGCCATAGCATCGGGCGCCGTTTTGCAAGCGGCAACTTTGTTAGTATAAAATTGTCGAACCGTAACTTGACCGCCTTTCTTGCGTATCCACTCAACTGCCTTTATAACCGACTTATCGCTGCTGCTGCTATTCATACTGTCGTAGGTTTTCCGTGCATGAGATTTAAAATAGTCGACCAGCTTAATTGCACTCTCAACGCTTTCAGGGCTAATTTCAGT
>JAQUPB010000004.1 GCA_029004185.1 Bacteroidales bacterium
AAAGCTGCGATTATTCGAAGTGCGGATAAAAGAATGAATCTATTTTAAGCTACCAATTAAATAAAAATTATTTTTAATAAATGATATTTCATTTAATTCCCAATTGTAATTTGTGTGTTGATTCATAAATTCAACAAAATATTTATAGTTGTCTACTCCTGGAACATTCTTCTGAAAACCTATTAAAAAATACTTAGGATTATCAATTAATGAAAATATTTTATTTCTTAAATCAATTGGGCATTCACTAATAGACCATAAACCAACAAAAACATCAATGTTTTTTAGTGATTTATTTTGAATTAATTTTTCATAATCAGAATATAAGTCAACACTTTTATTAGTAGTATTATTTAAAGTACTATTATATGATATATTTTCTATAATATGTAAAGACTTTAAAAAATACTTTTGTAATAAGGAAAAAATAGGTAAATCGTAAATAATATAATTTCCATTATAATTCATGCGATAAATAAATCGACAAAAACTCCCATAACCTCCTCCGAATTCAAATATATTATTTTGTTCTGATATTTTTATTTCAGAATGCTTGACGAATTCATTAAATGAGTATGCTTGGTGAATCAGATTACCACTACTTCTAGGAAAAAAAATAAATCTGTCGGGGTTACCAGTTTTATCTTCAATAATGCTTTTTTTATATGTTTGCCATAATGAAGATTTTTTTAATTCAATCAATTCTCGAATATTTCCTCCATAGAACATGGTGTCTCTAATCACGAGCCAATTTAAAAAATTACGTGGATCGGAATTTATTACTAGTTTCGTAAAGATTTTTGAATAATTATCCCAAAAATCAAGTGTTTCCTGATTCCCTTTTATTTCTAATAAATCTTTTCTGAATTCTTCAATCAGATTTTTTTCTTCTTTATTTGGAGGTAAATACTTCCTTAAGCTAAAAGAGATTAATTTGTTTAAAAATTTGTACTTTGAAAAGTTTCTTCTTTGCATAAAATTTAATATTTAGTTAATTATATGAAATGTTTTCTTTGCAAAATTATATATTTTATTAAGAAATTAACAAAATGATTTTAAATAAAACCTTTTTTTGTAAATCAGTCAAATATTATTCTTATCATATTATCTTTCACTTCAAACTCCGAAGTAGGATTGTTTTTTCTAATGTATCCCGATAATTCTTCAATTGTAGGGTAATCATTTTTACCTATAAAACAATGTGCATCGTCAATAAGCAAAATATGACTGAATTTTTTTGCTTTGAAAATTGCATCCAGTTCATTATAAATTGGGCAATTGCTGTCGCCTTTTGATGAGATGCCTGCACAGTAGTGTCCGTCAAGCCAGAATACTGCTGGTTCGTCAACTTCTTTCATTATTTCGGGCATGAGTTTTCCGCTGTCGCCAAAAAAAAGTTTTATTTTGTTATCTTTCTCAAACCTCTTGACTGCCTTTTGGTACAATATTTCCGAAAGTTCAACCGAAATTATTTTTTTAAAAAAACGCCTTTGTGTATAAACCATGTCTCCACGGTATGTTCCTGTTTCGACCAGAATATTATAATTAAATTTCTTCCTGTAATCGCGAACTGTTTTTTGTTTTATTTCATGAGGCGGTGGCAAATACTTTCCTCTTATTTTCCAGAAAAAAATAATCAAATGATAAAATACCCGGCTCCGCGTACATCTTATCCAGTTCTGAATGTTCTCGGGAAATAATCCGGTGAAGAACTTTATGATTTTATACATTATCATAATTTATTTTGATAAAAGTCCCAAAGGTATTATTTTTTAAAATAAAAATGCCACAGATTCACAGATTAAAAAGAATAATTTTACAATCTGTGAATCTGTGGCAATTTTTTTTACTAATTTTACAAATTCTAAATACTTAAAATGATAATTGCAAAAATAACAAGCGGACTCGGAAACCAGATGTTTCAGTATGCTGCTGCACGGCGGCTTGCAAATTATCATAATGCCGAACTTAAACTCGACATATCGCACTTTTCGAAAAATAAGGAACGAACTTACGACTTAAAAAATCTAAACATTATTGAAAATATTGCAACACCAAACGATATTTATAAGGTATATAAGCTCGAAGGAATAAACCGTTTGTTCCTAAGAAAAATATTCGGGAAAGGGTTTTCAGATAAATTCAATAATCTAATTGAAAGAAAATTTAAAAAAGCATATTACACTTTTAATCCCGAAACAGGCAATATTCCCGAATTGCTCAGAGGAAGAATTTTAACCCAGAATTTCTGTCATTTCGATGAAAGAATTTTAACTGCTCCTGACAATGTATACATGCTCGGCTACTGGCAATCAGAAAAATATTTTAAGGATATTGAAGATATCATAAGGAAAGAGTTTACTTTCAAAAATCCGCCGCAGGAAAAAAACGAAGAACTGAGCCGTGAAATAAAAGGCAACAATTCTGTTTCCATTCATATAAGGCGCGGCGATTATATCAATAAGCCGGTAGTTTCCATGGATTTTAACATTTGCGATACAGATTATTATTTAAGAAGCGTAGATTATATTTCAAAACAAATTACAAATCCGGTATTTTATGTATTTTCGGATGATATTTCGTGGGTGAAAGAAAATTTCAAAATTCCGTATCCTATGAAATTTGTTGATTCCAATACACCCGAAAATAGCTTTGAAGATATGCGGCTCATGAGTTTGTGCAAACACAATATTCTTGCCAACTCCTCGTTTAGCTGGTGGAGCGCCTGGCTCAACGAAAATAGAAATAAAATAATTGTTACACCAAGGGAGTGGGTGAGGATAAAAGATTACAAAACATCAGATATAGTTCCTGATAATTGGTTTAGATTATAAATGTTTAAAAAAGTGAACAGAAAAGAACAATATAAAAAAATATTAAAGGCACAAGTATTACATAAAGAACATTCAATTGTTCAAAGATGTGTAAATAAAAAAGTATTGGATGTGGGTTGTGTTGGGCAGGATAAATTTTACGAAAGCGATGAATGGCTTCATAAAGCAATTAAAAAAGTAGCAAAAAGTATCGACGGCGTTGATATAAATACTGAATGCAAAAATGTTTTGCATAATTTAGGTTATAATTTATTAAGTCCTGAAGAATTAAAAGAGTTAAAAGAAAGATATCAGGTAATAGTTATGGCTGATGTTATAGAACATGTTGGAAATGTATTTGATTTTATAAAATTCTATTTAAACTTTCTCGAAGAAGACGGTGAAATTATTATAACCACACCGAACCCTTTCAGTATAAGAAGAGCAACTTCTGTCCTTTTATATAAAGAACCCGGCGTGAATCCTGAACATAAATTATGGCTCGACCCTTCAAATGTATTAGAAATATTATCTGTATTAAATTTAAAACTAAAGGATTTTTTCTGGTTACATGAATATTCAAAACCAGGTAAATTAAGATACGAAATATTATATCCTGTTTTCAGATCATTATATTATTTAAGAAAATATTATGCTCCTAATTTTATGTTTGTAGTATGCAGGAATCCGGCAAAATAGCTATTTTCACACAATATCACATGAATCCGAAGCATCCTCGTATTGAGATGGAATATGATGTTTTGAAAAAAAATGGTTTTAATGCTGAGATAATTCACCCGACTTCAAAAGTTAAATCAAGGAGTTTATTGTATTTACTGACTTTTGCATATTTTAACTGGAAACTTATTTTTGAATATAAAAAAATCATTAATGATTATAAGAAAGTAATAATATATGACTTTGCTTTACTTCCTCTTGCGTTTTTTGTGAATAACCGAAATACTCAAGTCATATACGAAACTATTGACCATAATATTTTATTCGGTTATTATGAACTTACAAAAAGACTAAAACTTCTGAAATTGTTCCGTTGGTTTATTATTCCTGTTTTTAGTTTTATTGAAAAAACAATAATTAAAAATAAAATTGATAAAATAATAGTTAATTCCGATTCTTTGAAAGAGTCATTTTCAAATCTTGATAAAGAAATAATTGTTAATTATTATGCATCTCCATTTGAAAACAACATTCTCCAAAAAACATCTTCAAATAATTTTGCATTACTTTATTTTGGGAGAATAAATAACTTCAAGGGATATGACTTGATGGCTGAATTTTCGAAAAAGTATAATATTAAATTATTTCTTTTCGGTGATGTTGACGATGAAGATACAATGAGGGATATTAAGGAAAATCAACTGATTTCATATGTAAAGAAAATAAGCATAAAAGAGCTTTCTGAGAAAATAGTTGAACTTTCAAAGAATTACAAATTACTTGGAATAAGTCTGGTGAAAGATGAAAATGAAAGTTCTGCAATTCAGGAATTGAATAAGGATATAGATTATTTGGCATTGGGTATTCCAATAATTGGAAATTATAGAATACCTACAAAAGAAAAAATCGAAAAAAATTGCGGTTTGTTTTACGATGATGACGAAAAAATTAAGAAATTATTAACTTGTGATAATTTTTATGATAAATTATCTTCCAACTGTAAAACTTATTACAACAGCAGATATTCAATGAATTTTTTTGAAGAAAAGATAATATTTGCTTTAACTTAATAATTCCCACTCTACGAATTCTAGAAAGATTCTAACGAATTCTAAAAATATCCCAGCGGATTCTAATTTGCTGTTGACTTATGATTTATTTTTTGTATATTTGTTTTTAATTAATTAAAAAAGAATAAATTATGAAAAAACTTTACATTTTATTAGTTGCGTTATTTACATTAAATGTAATGAATGCACAAAATTTAACTGACAGTTTATTGATTTATTATCCATTTACCGGTAATGCAAATGATGCCAGCGGGCATGGTTATAATGGTACTGTTTATGGGGCAACATTAACAGCAGATAGATTTGGAAATTCTAACAGCGCATACAATTTTCATGGAACTGATGCTTATATTGACTTACCAAATGTAAGCAAACTGAAACCGCAATTACCATTTTCCGTTTCGCTATGGGTTTATTTTAATGATTTAAATAATTGTTATCCGATTTTTACAACAGATTATTATGAATCAGGTTATACAGGGAGTTGGATAGGTATTAACACGATAAACCAAGATACAGTGATGATAATTAACTATGGTGATGGTGGCACAGTTGGCGACCCTGCTGCAAGAAGAAGTAAAGCAGGAACAACAAAAATGGTGAAAAATAAATGGTATCACGTTATTGGTATATGGAGAGGACCAACTGATATGGATATTTACATTGATTGTATAAATGATGGTGGCACTTATTCCGGTACAGGAAGTAATTTAGTTTATAGTAGTTACCCGGGAAGTATTGGAAGAAAAAAATGTTCAATTGCTGGACCAACATCATATTGGTATTTAAACGGGAAAGTTGATGAAGTAAGGTTTTGGAACAGAGCATTAACACAGAAAGATATTGATAATTTATGTAATCCTTGTGGTACACCAATAATTGTATCTATTAATGGACTTAATTCTTCGTATGATAAAAATGATACCTGTCACACTCTGACAGGAACACCATCTGGAGGAATATTATACGGAACCGGAGTTTACAATGGAAAATTTTGTCCAAATATACTTGATGTTGGTACTTATAATTTAGCTTATGTTTATAAAGATGCTGATGGGTGTTCGGGTGTAATTTGTCAAAGTGTCAATATAACAAATGTTGGCAATGTAAGTGAAAAAACAGAAAATAAAACAGATATATTTATTTACCCCAATCCCGCAAACACTCAATTAACAATAGAAATTCCCCCAACAACAAAACAAAGTACAATTAAAATATACAATATAAACGGGGAAGAACTAATAAAGCAACAAGCAAATACAAACAAAACAGAAATTGATGTAAGCAATTTAACAGGCGGAGTTTATTTTGTGAAAATTATAAACAAACAAGGTGTGAATATTGGCAAGTTCGTTAAGGAGTAAAAAATAAATAGGATATTAGAAAGAAATCTGGAAAAGAAAATTTGCGGATTTATTTCTTTGTATTTGTGCATTAATAAAATTGATTTAAGTTTGCATGTAATATTTAAAAATATAAAATTTATTTAGTAATATGTTAAAAACAATTATAGTAGAAGACGAATCAAATTCAAGAGAACTCATAAGGAATATTTTAAAGCAATATTGCAGTTCAATTGTTTCGATTGCTGATGAAGCAACAGACGTTAAATCGGGAATTGAGAAAATTTTAAAGCATAAACCCGATCTGGTTTTTCTTGATATTAATTTGCCGGATGGTACGAGTTTCGATATTTTAAAAACAATTAAAAATGTCAACTTTAAAATAATTTTCATAACTGCTTATGAGCAATATGCAATACAGGCAATTAAATGCAGTGCTTTGGATTTTATCATTAAGCCGGTTGATTACAAGGAACTTATTTCGGCTGTTGAAAAAGCAAATGAATCTTTTATTTCTGAAGAATACAGATTGAAGATTGAAACTCTGCTTAATAATACAAATGGAGTTTCGAGGCAGAACAAAAAAATAATTTTAAAATCATCAGAGAAGATTAACGTTATAAGCGTTAGTGAAATTATACGATGTGAATCGAAAAATAATTATACGCAGTTCTACTTATGTGATGGTTCAAATGTCCTGGTGTCCACAACGCTTAAAGATTACGAAGAATTGCTTATACCGTTCGGTTTTGTGAGGATTCACCAGTCGCATCTGGTAAATGTTGATTTTATTAAAAGTTATGATAAAAAAAGAGAATTAATTCAGATGAAAGATGGTTCCGATGTTCCTATCTCTGCGAGGAAAAAAGACGATCTGATAGAAATTCTGGAAAAAATGTAAAATTAAAATAGCCACAGATTCACAGATAATAATACTCTATTTATAAATAATGAATTTCTACTCAATGCAAACTATTAATCCTAAAGGATATTCAAATATAAATTCAATCTGTGAATCTGTGGCTGTTTTAACTATCCGATATACATTATTGAGCCATTAATTTTTATGTTAAAAAGAATTTGCCTGTTAATATTGTCTGCATCAGTTTTATTAAATGCAAATTCCCAAACTCCTTCTTTCAAACAATACACTGTAAAAGACGGTTTACCTTCGTCGGAAGTTTTTCATGTAATTCAGGACAGGCAGGGTTATATTTGGTTTGCAACAAACTTCGGAGTGAGCAAATTTGACGGATATAAATTCGAAAACTATAATACTTCAAATGGATTGCCCGAAAATTCCACACTCGAAATATACGAGGACTACAAAGGACGATTATGGTTTATATCCGTTTCATGCAAGCTATCATATTATTATAACGGTAAAATATACAACTATAAATATAATGAGCAACTTCAAAAAGTCTTTAAGGAAACTCCAAATTACGTTAAGTTGGGGTTTAGGATTAATAAAAAAGAACATGTTTTTATTTGTGTGCATTATTACGGATTAATTGAAATTACAGATAAGGGAATTATTACAAAAAATGATTTTGGTTTATATAGGTCGCATATATTGTTTCCAAGTATAAAAGAAACATATATTATAGCAATATCATATATATTTGATTCTGATTCCTATTTGTTAAGAAGAAAAACAAGAGTAGTTATCAAAAATAATAATATTGAGAATAAATTCACTTTTTATACTCCAAATGAAAAAAATGGAAATATTAGTAGCTTTAGTGTAGAAAATTCAGATCAGATAGTTTATACTATAAGTTCGCAACTATGCATTCTTGAAAAAAATAAAATTATAAAATATTTTGAATTCCCATCTTTTATTACATGGCTGAACAAAGACTACGAAAACAACATATGGCTTTCAGTTTATAAAAACGGTTTATATTTTTATCGAAAGGGCAATTTTAATAATTCTCCTGAAAATTATTTTCCAGAAAAAACTGTTACAACAACATTAATAGATAAAGAAAAAGGATTGTGGGTTACTACTCTTGAAGATGGTGCTTTCTATATTCCTTCACATAAAATACGAAATTATTTTGATGAAAATACCTCCGATAATAATGTTAATTGCATTTTTGTTGAAAAAAACAATTCTTTTAAGGCAGGCAAGGATAATGGTATTATAATGTCAATAGAGAAAAATAAATTATTATTTGAACAAATTCCCGATAAAGTTAAATCTAATATATACTGTTTATATAACAATAAACTAAATAATAAAACATGGCTTGGCACCTCACAATATTTATATTATATTTTCAATGGAAAATATAAAAAAATAACCGGAGTTGCCGATACTGTGTTATTTTGGTATATAAATAAAAATAAGGTAGATAAAAAAACTATTCCCTCGTATCAACCTTTTTATCAGATTTATAATATTTTATTTAAAAGGAAATTTTTATATTTAGGTGTAAATCATGGTTTAGTTAAAGTTGAGGATGACGTAATTATTTATGATAGTTATTTATGCAAAGATTTTGAACTAAAAACATATTCGCTTTCTGAAAGCAAAGACGGTGGAATATGGCTTGCAACAATAAATGGTTTGTGGAAGTTATATGAAACTGGTTCCGGAAAACAAACAAAATATAAGTACATAAACTACGGTAATAAAAACAAGCTTCTTAAAAACAGAATTAATGATGTTTGCGAAGTTAACGGTTTGGTGTTTGTTGGGACGGATGATTATGGGGTAGTAATTTTATCGGACGATTCGCTAAAACAGCAGTTCTTGGTTAGTAACGGACTTACAAGTAATAAAATTACTTCATTATTTTATAGTAAAGGAATTCTTTGGGCGGCAACACTTAATGGATTGAATAAAATCGTTCTGAATACACGGAAATTAAATGATTCTAAAATAGAAAATTATACAACAATAAAGGGTTTGATTTCAAATGAAATCAACAAAGTTTATGTAAAAGATTCAAATGTTTATCTTGCCACAAAGGGAGGAATTACGATTTTTAATTATTATAAAACAACAGCCAATAATGTTCCCCCTCCGGTTTATATTACGAAAATACGAATAATGGAAAGGGATACTTCGGTTGGAAATAAATTCAATTTAACATACAAACAAAATTATATTAATATTTCATTCGTAGGGCTATCGTACAGAAACGCAGGAAAGCTAATGTATAAATATAAACTTGAAGGAATTGACAATAACTGGCATTATTCAACTATTAATTCAATAACATATCCGTTTATCCCTCACGGTGAATATAAATTTATGGTATATGCAAGCAACGAAGACGGGGTTTGGAGCATTAAGCCTGCTGTAATTGACTTTATTATTGCTCCGCCTTACTGGAAAACGTGGTGGTTCAGAACGATAGTTGTATTGGCAATTCTGATAATAATTTCATCAATTTATATTATAACAATAAGGAATATTAAGAACAGAAACAAACTCGAAAAAAATCTCAATCATTTTATGTTTCAGGCATTGGGTAAGCAGATGAATCCGCATTTTATTTTCAATTCATTAAATTCAATAAATAATTTTATTTTAAAAAACGAAAAACTCGAATCGAGCAGATATCTGAGCAAGTTTGCAAGTCTGATGCGGTTGATTTTAAAAAACAGCCAGAGTCAGCTTGTGCCAATTAACGATGAAATAACTGCGGTTAAATTATATGTTGAGCTTGAGTCGCTGAGGTTTGATGATTGCTTTAGCTTTGAAGTAAAAATTGATGAAAAAATAAACCCCGAGGAAAATAAAATTCCTCCTTTGCTTATTCAGCCGTATGTCGAAAATGCAATACTGCACGCACTTATGCCCAAAGAAGGAGAAAAAAGATTAAAACTGGAATGTAGTTTGAAAAAGGTTGATGAAAAAGAATTTATTTTATGCAGTATAGAAGATAATGGAATAGGAAGGGAAAAAGCATCGGAAATAAAACGTATAAAAAATATAAAACACCAGTCGTTTGGTACTGCTATAAACAAACAACGTATGGATATACTTTATACAATTAAAAAAATGAATATTGAAATAAAATATACCGACCTTAAAGATGAAAACGGAAACGCATCGGGAACAAGAGTTGAATTGTTAATTCCAATCGTATCCTGATAGGTTTTTAACAAAAGAATTTAGACGCAGATTGACGCAGAAAAATTATGATTATCTGCGTTTATCATAAACTTTCATAACAAATCTGCGTCTAATTTTTTATATAATAGTGGCAAATCTCAACTTTCTCGAAAAAAATTATGATTTTATCTATAAAATATTGACTTTTCGACTTTTTCAAGGATGATTTTCACGAATTCTAAAAATATCCAAACGAATTCTAAAAATATCCCAGCGAATTCTAAAAAGCACTTGACTCGCAGTATTTCTTATTTTACGTTTGCTCCCGAATTAATATAAAAACGGAGCATCCCGAAAATCCTATAAAGAGTAGGGGATATTAAAATCAATAAAATTATGAAAACAAAAGTTTTAATTTTAGTAATAGCGTTTATTGCTATTTCATATTTAAATTATGGGCAAAGCACAACAGCAAGTAATACATTATCAGGAACACTGCCAACTTCACCAGCTCAGTACATTGGTTCAAGCAATTATGCAGATGTAATTTTTAAATCTAATGGAATTGAAAGGATGAGGATATTATCAACTGGAAATGTTGGTATTGGTAATTCAACAATTAATTCAAAGTTACATATAGGAAATGGAAGTAACGGTTTGAATATACAATTAAGAGATTATGGATTCCTCGGAATTACTGGTTCGGCACAACAAGTAATAATAGGATATAATGTTAAATCAACTGCAGCAGGCGATAATACACCTATTGTAGCAAACACAAGTTCGACTGGTTATACTGCAATAAAACTTAATGGGGGAAATGGAGGTATGACTTTTTATACAAATAGTGGTAATGTTAATGCCGGTGATTTTGTTAGTGGGTCTTTAGCAAAAATGATAATTGATGGCAGTGGCAACGTTGGCATAGGAACAACAACTCCAGCCCAAAAACTTGAAGTGAATGGTGCAATAAAAATTGGAACAACAACAACAGCAAGTCCCGGAACCATAAAATGGGATGGAACAAATTTTATGGGTTACAACGGAACAAGCTGGTTAAATTTTGGAAGTTCAGTTTGGACAATAAATGGAAATAATATTTATAATAGTAATACTGGCAATGTTGGTATTGGAACAACAAATCCCGGCACATATAAACTTGCTGTTGTGGGAAGTATTCATGCGTATGAAGTTGTGGTAGAAACAAGCTGGAGTGATTTTGTTTTTGAGCAAAACTACAAACTGAGAACACTTGCAGAAGTTGAAAAATATATAAATGAACACAAACATTTGCCCGATGTTCCTTCCGCTTCAGATGTTGAAAAGAATGGCGTAAACCTTGGTAAAACCGATGCCATTCTTTTACAAAAAATCGAAGAACTTACTCTTTATATGATTGAGTTGAAAAAGGAAAATGAAAACCTCAGACAACGAATAGCAAGCATTGAAAACAAATAGTTATTGAACAATAAAGGATTATTTAAAATGAAGAATTATTGTTTGATAATATCAGGATTGTTGTTTTTGTTCGTGAACATAAATGCGTATTCACAAATGCAGGAACAACAAGATGCTGACAATGAATGTAAATACTGGCACTACAGGGAAAGATTAAAATATTTTGTGTATTCTGGAGAATGGCTTGGCGAAAGTCATATAGTAGGGATAAGAAATATTAATAATACCGGACGACTTGATATAGTTAATGGTCAGCACTGTAAATACTGGGGGTTATATGTGGGCATGCTGGCTACGGAATATAAAATTCTTTCAATGCAAGGTAAAGATTACAGTAAAACATTAAAGGAATTGTGCTATGCTTTTATGACACTTGAAAAAAAGATGGACACTTATTCTAATTTTCCGGGAGATGATATATGGTGGTTAAATGGTTTTTTTGTACGATGTCCTAATTATTTTTATCAGTTAAATAAAAATATAAATACTCATAATTTTTTCCACGATATAGATGAAGTTACAGGTTACTGTAAGCCCAATGAACATATGAATAAAATGAATGAAGGATTTTATCTGGAAGACCCACCTTTATTTAACTATACAATATGCTCAGATTATAAAAAATGGAATTCTAATTACATGTGGGATGAGAAGACCAATAGTTATGGGGATTTACCTCGTGGAAGACCAGGCTATGCTGACTACATAGAAAAAGAAGGAGGAGAATACTCAATACCATCTCTTGATGCAATGAGCCAGGATGAAGTAACAGGTATTTTGTTGGGTCTTTCACTTGTAAAAAAAATGCTCCCTGACAATTACATAAAAATTCAACTTAATGATGTTTACCATTATGATATTAATTTTGTACAAGATGCAAATATGATGGCACAGAATATTATCGAATATATGTGTGAAAGTCCCTATGTATATAATTATGGAGATTGGCCGGGGCAAAGTCATCATTGGATAATTTATCAACCTAATGGCAGTGAAGTTTCTGCGGGTGCAGATGCAAGGTGGGCGGCACCGGCATATTATGACATCTATAAAAACTTTTTTGGTGGTACAATTAATATGGATATGCCTGGAATTTATTATACTGATCGGTGGAAATTCTATGTAAATACTCAACCCATGAATGATTCTCAATTCTTAATATTATTAGCAATAGCTGATAATAAGGGAAGTGAAACGGAACAAAAAATTTATAGTGTTGCATACGGAAACAATAGCCAGACTTTTAACTGGGAAACGTTTTATTTATTATTTTGGGCTGTATTACACGATAAACAGATAACACAAATTCCGAATAACAATAAAAAAATAAGAGACCAGATAAATTCTGCTCCTTTCGAGGGTCCTTATTGTTATTCAAGCACTATTAAAGCTCCTTATGGCTGGGCGGGTTCATATAAATGGTTTTATGATGGAGATGAACAAAATAATGGCAATCCGGGTTTTTATGGTACATTTAACGGTACTGATTATATGCTATTATACAATCTTTATAAAATTTATTCAACAACAAAAGCACCATTAGCCGATTGCTATCCTTATATGATACCAGTTCATCCATTTCCAACGTATTCATTCGGTTCTAAAGCCATTCCTGGTTATAATAACTATATGGGTGGTGTTGATGTTACTTCACAAATACTAAATCATGTATGCAACAACCCAAGTTTATCAGGGGGCGATAATGTTGGTAGTGTTCAGATAATAGCAGACAAAATAACATTAAAGCCGGGTTTCAAAGCAGAAAACGGAGTTTATTTTAAAGCACATGCAATTCTTTCAGTAGAAAATTATTGCCCAGACGAAATTTCATTATTTTCACGTACTCAAGGTACATCAAGTAAAACTCCAATCGCATATTTAATAGATAATAGTACTGATAAATCAACATCTGATATCCGCCAGAATAAAAACTCCGAAATTTCCAAAGAAAGCAAATCAATTCAGGATCTGAAAATTTTTCCAAACCCATTTTCAAATTTAACAACTATAAATTACAATATTGCAGAAGACGAAAATATTAAAATATGCGTTTATGATGTAATGAATAAAAAAGTTGCTGAGTTGGTGAACGAATACAAGCAAAGCGGGGAGCATAATATTGTTTTTGATGGTTCAAATTTGGATAAAGGAATTTATTTTTGCACAATAGAAACAGAAGGATATAGAAAAACAGAAAAAATAGTTTTAATAAAGTAGTTAATTGGTTATTCCTCACTCCCTCTCCAATATGGAGAGGGCAGGGGGTGAGGTAAAACAAACAATATGAAAACAAAACTTTTAATTTTATTTTCGGCAGTTTTTTGTTTGATGATTTTTAATCATTGCAAAAAAGAAGTAGGAAAAAATTTTGGCACATTAAAATTTACAGAAGCAGAGCTTAATATTATACCCTATAAAGCTAATGACACAATTATTTTTAAAGATTCTATTGGAGATTCTTTAGTATATAAATCTGAAGGACGTTTCTCGGAAATGTATCGTTATTATAGAGATCCGGATAACTATGGTTACAAAACAGCATCAGATTATTATGATTTTGAACGAAATACTGCCCGTTTTAATAATAATGGACCTAAATTAGTTTTAGAATTTGATAATCCTTTTATTACAGGGAGGATTGTAAAATATTTTAAAATTATTTGTAATTTTAATAATGATTATTTTTCTGAATGGTACGAGTTTGAAGCAAACAATATAACTCCTTCCATATATCACGATACTTTAAAAATTATTAACAGAAAATTCTATTCTGTATATGAACTTAAAGAAAATAATGCAAGCAGTACGCAGCTATTTTATACATTTAAAGAAGGAATAGTTGGTTTTAAAACAAATGACGGAAAATATTGGTATTTAAAATAAAGGTTTTAATAAAGTAGTTAATTAATTTTTCAATCCCTCACTTCCTCTCCAGTTTGGAGAGGGCAGGGGTGAGGTAAACTTGAGGCGCCAATTTGATACCTCAAAAACGTAGGAAAATTTATTTTTTTTTAATCACCAAAAAATAATCTCTTTTCCTCGAAAACAATAATCTAAAAAGTTCAATTGCAAAAGTTTCGAATCCGTGAAAGAAATAATTTTTAAAATCGCAGTGGTTGAAATATATCTTGCATTTTAAATTTTCAACAGTATTTATTGAATCAACCAATTTCTTCAAATCTTTTCTTGAGTGGTAGTACCAGCCCACTGGAACGCTTCCCGAAAAATCGGTGGAAGAAGATATTATAATGTAACTTTCATTTTTTGCGTAAAGATTTATGATGTTCAGAATTTCCTTTTTAATTTGTTCAATATCTTTAACATTAAGCACCGATAAACCTAATGCAGTAATAAAATCAGATTTTTTATCAGAGGAAGAAAGGTTTTTTACATCAGCAATTTCAAATTCAACATTTGGCTTTGCATTTAAGAGTTTTGCTATGTTTATTGCATTCTGGGAGAAATCGATACCAGTGGTTTTCTCAAAATATTCCGATAAAATATACGTTTTTATTCCAAGACCGCATCCAATGTCAATATAGTTTGGAAACTTTTTAACATCAATTTTAAAATTTGTAAAAATGTTATTGAAAATTCTTTTGTATTTTCTTTCTTCAAGAGAATATGCTGGCAAAGAAGTAAAGTTTGAATATCGCTTTTCGTATATTTCTTTGACTTCTGCGGGATTATATTTTAAATCTTCGTTGCTCATATTGAGAAAAAATATAAAACAAAGTTAAAATTTTATTAATATCTTTGAAATTTAATATGGGAATTGTTCAGAAAGATAGCATTAAGATAACCGTACTTTCATACATTGGTGCGGCAATAGGTTATTTAAACAAAATACTGCTGTTTACAAATTTTCTTACCACTGAACAGGTCGGACTGGCAAATATTATTGTTCCGATGGCCACCATTATTGCACAACTTGCTTCACTCGGAACTAATGGAACAACACTGCGTTTTTTTCCGTTTTTCAAAACCAAAGACAGAAAACATAATGGATATTTGTTTTGGGCAATAACAGTTATTACATTCGGCTTTATAATTTTCGCATCATTATTCCTGATTTTTAAACATCCGATTTTAAATTATTATCAGAAAAATTCTCCGCTTATTACCGAATATTATTTTTATTTGATTCCTCTGGCATTGGCAATTTTATTTTTCAACTTCTTTGACAACTACCTAAGGTCGTTGTTTAAAAATATTGTTCCCGTATTTGTTTATGAAGTATTGCTTAGAGTGTTTGTGTCAGCTTCAATAGTGTTGTATGCATTTAATTTAGTGAATTTCCATCATTTCTTTATAATTTATCTTTTTGCGAATTCTTTGCCGGCTTTTGTTCTTTTGCTATATGTGATTTTCTTAAAACAATTTTACTTTAAACCGATAGTTTCAACGGTTTTGAGAAGGTTACTTAAAATAATTTTTGTGTATAGTTTATTTTCATTCGTAAACATTATAAGTTATCAGTTTCTCACAATTGTCGATTCTCTTATGGTTGCCGGAATGATAAACCTTAAGGCAACAGGAATTTATACAACCGTCCTTTTCATAACAGGCGTGATGCTTATTCCTTATAAGGCAATTCAAAAAGTGTCTGCTCCCATTATTTCAGAGTCATGGAAAAAAAGAGATATGAAGACAATGGCAGATGTTTACAAAAAAACTTCTGCCGTGAATCTTGTAACCGGGTTATTCATATTTGTTTTGCTATGGGTGAACTTTGATAATATTTTAATGCTTATTCCAAAGGAATACGAAAGTGGAAAATATGTATTTCTTATTTTAGGATTTGCAAAAATGTGCGATATGTATACAGGAGTGAACGGGACAATTTTATTTACATCAAAAAATTACCGCTGGGATTTATTATTTACAGTAGTTTTAATTTTCCTTACAATATTTCTAAATAAAATGCTTATCCCTGTTTATGGTATTGAAGGTGCTGCTATTGCAAGTTTGCTTACGATTTTTACTTATAATGCTTTAAGGGTTCTTTTCGTTCAGCTGAAGTTTAAAATGCATCCTTTGCATTTTAAGCACATTCTGGTTTTAATGATTTGTGTTTTTGTTTCACTGATTTCGACAAAAATAAATTATATGGGAAATCTTTTTATTGATGTGATTGTGCGTTCGCTTATATGTGCGATTATCTTTGCTGTTCCAGTCTTTTACCTTAAAGTCTCGGAAGACATAAATTCTTTTATAGTTGATTTTTTGAATAAGATTAAATTGAAGATTAAGAAATAGATTCCGGAAATAAATTTGCCACAGATTCACAGAACGAAGTAAGAAGTATGAGGTACGAAAAGCATAAATTATTATTTTGTAAAACTCATATTACTTAAAAGGTTATTAAACAAATATTAAACTAAAGCCAAACACAGATCGCCTAAACCAGTATTTTCATATCTCTTACCTCATACTTCAATTTTTTATAAGTGAATAATCTGTGAATCTGTGGCTTTTTTTAACATAAAATGAAATAGAACCAATATATTTCTTCAGATTTTCGTATCAAGCGAAACATTATTTCCTCTTGCCCATTCAATTAATTTCTCATAATACGAAGAAAATCCCTTGTATTTTAATTCTGAAAATGCTGTATTATGGAATAAAACCGAAAAGCAAAAATTAAAATTATTTTTCAATACATCAAGATGATTTATTATTACTTCAAATTGTATATCCTTGTTTTCTTTCATGTAATGTGATAATGTTCCATCCATAAAAAACAATGGGACTTCAATGATTTCGGACTTTCTGCATTCATCAAACCCGAATAAGAAAAACGGATTTGCAATGCCATTCCTGAAGCCATATTGTTCTGCAAAGCCCAATGAATAATCCTCTTCAATATTTAATTTCTCCTGGATTTTGTTTGTGATTCTTACATCATATTTCAGGAAATGCTGTCGTACCTTTTTTGCAGGCATTTCGGGAAATAAACAATTAAATAATTTCAGTTGTTTCTGGAATAAATATTCATTGTCAAATGTATCGTAGCCGGGGTGAAGCGCCACAAGAGAGCCGTTTTCAAGTATCTGCTTCGCACATTTTAATATTTTCGGATTGCTTAATTTATAATTTGCATCAAGAGGATTTTTATTCGAAAGGAAGAAATAAATTGAATTAAGGTTATGTTTTATTTCGAATTCAATTAGGGTTTTAAGTGCTTTAAAATAGCTGTCTTTATTAAGAAATAATTTATTGAATAAAACTTTTATTATTTTAATTATTGAAGTAAAGCTGAAATTATTTAAATAGTAACCTGAATCTTCAAGCCAGCCCGAATTCAAACTGTCTACATCATGAGTTAAAATTATTTGTGAGTTGGTTTTTTTGTTTTGAATGTTTGTTCCATTTTTTTGAAGTGCCTCTTTCAAAATTTCAAAATATACATTTACGACAGGCAGTTTTACGAAATCAAATTTATATTGGAGCGAATTTTTATAAGAAAATCTGTTGTGCTTGTCTTTACTTCTGTTTATCCATTCCTGCCAGCCGGATAAAAACAGAAATGAATTTAAAAATATGTCAAAAGTTATTTTTTTATCAACCGAATATTCTTCTTTGAAATTTTCATCATAAATAAAAACAGGCACGGAAATATTTTTCCATTTTATATATTTTGGTTCGGTAATAAAAATATTATTGAATTTAACTTCATAATCACCGTAGTGCTTAATATAAATCTGTTCAAGCGCATTTTCTCCAATCTCATTATAATTATACAGCAAACGGAAATTGCACAAAACATAATTTCGTATTTCATTATATGAAGGAAAATTTATTGCCATAGGAAAATATTTATTTAATTTGTTTTAACAGGTGGATTCATGGCTCTGTATATGCTTACATTTAGTTCATATCCGATAAGCAATACAAGCGAATTAATATTTATCCAGAGAAGTAAAACTATTAACGTTCCTATTGAACCGTATATTGCATTGTATTTGGCAAAATTATTTATATAAAAGTTAAAGCCGATATAAGTTAAAACCATTAAAAATGTTACAAAAATGGAACCTATTGAAATTCCTTTCCATTTCATTTTTTTTGCGGGACCAAGATAATATAAAAATGAAGTTACAAAATAGCAAAGCATCACTATTATCAGCCATTTTGCAACAATTAAAAGGTAAATAATATATTTACCTTTTAAAAAATCAATTCTGTTTATGTATTCAAAGGATATGGCTGTAATTATTATTAAGGCAATGCCAATGAAAACCAGAAATGACAGAATGAAGACAAGCAATATTGATATTAAACGTGTTTTAAATCCCGACCTTGTTTCGGCTATGTGGTAACTTTGGTTAAATCCGTCAATCATAGCTTTAATACCGTTTGACGAAACAAACAATGCGGCCACAAAACCTACAGATAAGAGTCCTCCACGGGGACGGCTGATTATATCTTCAATGGTTGCTTTGACAACTGCGTATGTTTCGGAGGGGATAATAGATTTTAATAAATCCATTAACTGTGGCTGTAAATTATCTATCGGGATATATGGTACAAGTGTAAATAAGAAAATTATTGCCGGAAAAATGCCGAAAAACAAATTAAATGAAATGGATGAAGCTCTTGTGTTTATAGCTCCATTCTTTAATCCGTCAAAAAATAAAACAAAAACATCGTACAGGGAAATATCTTTTGTTCCGGAGATTTTAATTTTTTTCAGCAATCCAATTATGAGTGAAATCGGAAATACATTTTCTATTTTAAAGTTCATTTTTATATGAATTTATTTTATTGCTTTTAAGCTCATGTCAATGCTTTTGGCTTTATGAGTCAGGGCGCCGATTGAAATAAAATCAACTCCGGTTTCTGCAACTTCCCTTATATTTTTTTCGGTTATTCCTCCCGAAGCTTCTGTTTCATATCGTCTGCCAATTAGTTTTGTTGCCTTTTTTAAATCAACAATTGAAAAGTTATCGAGCATTATTCTGTCAACTTTGCCTGTATTCAAAGCGTCATTCAATTCTTTAAAATTCCTGACTTCAATCTCAACTTTCAGGCTTTTTTTATTTTTTTTTAGATAATTGTTTACGGCAATGATAGCATTTTTTACACCGCCTGCAAAGTCAATATGATTATCTTTTATAAGTATCATATCATACAAGCCCATTCTATGATTAACCCCTCCACCAATTCTTACAGCCCACTTTTCTGCTATCCTGAAATTAGGAGTGGTTTTTCTGGTATCTAGAATTTTTGCTTTTGTCCCTTCTGTAAGCTTTACAAGTTTATTTGTATAAGTTGCAATTCCGCTCATTCTTTGCATACAGTTTAATATCAATCGTTCTGCTTTAAGTATATTCCGCGAATTTCCTTCAACAACAAAAACCACGTCACCTGCTTTTACCGGAAAGCCATCTTTTTTGAAAATATTAATTTTTATTTTTTTATCAATATGCTTGAATATTTTTCGTGCAAGTTCAACTCCTGCAATAATGCAAGGTTCTTTAATGAGCAATTGTGCTTTGCCTTTTGCTTTTTCGGGTATGCAGGCAATGGAAGTATGGTCGCCGCAACCGATATCTTCTATTAATGCGGCGGCAATAAATTTATATGTGCTCATATTTTGAAAGCAGGTTATTCTACTCTTTTGGCTCAAAGCGTAACTGATGTATTAAATATTTGTCGGAGACTTTTCTTAAAAGATATGTAACCCTGAAACTGTTTTTATTTGTTTCGAGTTTACCGATAATGTAAGGTGAATTATCTTTCGACAAGCCTTTATGTATAACCGTAAAACTTTTAGGGGCGTTCTTTGTGAAAAATTCCTTGACAATTATTTCTGCCTGGGCTTTGCTGTATGTATCTTCATAACCGGGCAGAGTTAAATCAATGGTGGTATTGAAAAATTTTGCAAGTTCTTTGGCGTTTCCTGAGTTTATAGCTTTTGTAATATCATCGGTAGCATCCTGAAAGCCGGCAATTAAGGTAAAACCAAGAAATGTTATGAATGAAAGAAATAATATTATTGTAAACTTTTTCATTATTATGATTTTATTATAAAGAAATGCAATTATCAAACCAAAATTACCGAAACAAAGATATGAAATCATTTTTTGAAATAATCAGGAAACTCAAAAAATTTATAAACCCCATTAATATTTGAATTCAAAAAAAAATTATTATTTTTGTATTACTTTTTTAATTGGCTTGTTCATAAAGTCATGAGTTTGGTTCAGGATGTTCGAGTTCGAGGCTAACGAAGAAATCGGACATTCTGAACAAACTAATAAAAGCGGAAGTAGCTCAGTTGGTAGAGCACGACCTTGCCAAGGTCGGGGTCGCGGGTCCGAGTCCCGTCTTCCGCTCTAATTATTTAACTAAGTTCTTTTAATAACCCTAAACTGGAAACTGAAAACTAAGAACTGAAAAGCCCAGGTGGTGGAACTGGTAGACACGCAGGACTTAAAATCCTGTGGCTGATAAAGCCGTGTGGGTTCAACTCCCACCCCGGGTACAAAGCCGAAACGTAAGACAAACAAGCGTTTCGGCATTTTTATTTGTTTGCTTTCTATTGAAAAATTCTCACTTTTTTCCGCACTTTTACTATATATTATGTAAAAACAGGTGTTTCACCTGCCATTTTCCCGAGTTTCTCTGTTGATGTCGGGCCTTTGGTTTTGTAATTTTACTATAAGAGCAAACCAAAAAAAAGGAGGCCAATATGAAAACCAAAAAAAACATAAGAAACCTTATCAGCATCATAGTTCTGATAATGACAGTTACTGTCCAGCTTAATGCACAGTATGCTATCAACTTCATTGATAACTCCACATATACTACAACATGCGGCAAAGTGGATTCTTCACAATGGGTAGTTAGAAATGATTCCTGCCTGTTGTATACACCTATACTTTATCCCAACAATGGAGCGGATGATTCAATCAAAATAAGGTATAGAATAAGGATAAACCAATCTGGTAACCTCGACAGCACTGATATAAATTATATATATATACAGAAAAATTCAGGTCAGTATAATCTTTTGAAAATGTTCCGCGGAACAAGCAATACATCTGTTTTTTCATATGTTGATTCTATGAAGATTGCTAAGACCGATGATTTCAGGTTTATAATAGCTATGCATAATAACAGCAAAACTTCAAAGTGGTTTATCAAGAACGGGGACATAAGCATTAATGATGTAGTCATATCGGAAAATATGCCTATTGAGTTACTCAGTTTTAATGCCAAATCAAACAAGAATAATGTGATGCTCACATGGTCTACAGCTACTGAAACAAATAATGATTATTTTACAATCGAAAAATCTCAGGATGGAATAGCTTTCAGCGAGCTCGTAAATATAAGCGGCGTAGGAAACTCCACTTCTATAAGAGAATACAGTTATAATGATGAAAACCCCTATGCAATAACTTATTACAGATTAAAGCAAACTGATTTCGACGGTAAATACAGCTATTCTGAAATTATAAGTGTTAATTCAAACATAAATAATATTTACAATACAAGATATTCAGTAATTGACGGGACTTTAAAAATAATGCTTAATTCTGACGTTTCGGGAACAGCCAGTTTTAATGTTTATAATTTAACAGGAGCCATTGTATTCAGCTATGTAATAAATGTAGAAAATAATCATGAAATTGACATTCCGGTTAAATTGCCTGTTAGAGCTATATACATAGTAAGTGTTAAAGTAAATGATATGCAACCGGTAACTTCAAAATTTTTTGTAAACTGATTCAATAAATATCGAAACAAACTCTTCTAATGAAAATAATTGAGAGAAAGAATAAAACGACTTTTTCTCCCCTATAGGGGAGATGTCCGTCCTTCAACCGGTGGACAGAGGGGTTAACCCATTACGAGTTAAAGTTTTTTTATTTAATAAATTAAAATTATTTAAATTGCATTAAATTATCTGAGTTGTTATGAGAAGTATTTTATCCTATATAAAGTTCATTTTTCTTATACTGGTAATGTTCATTCATTATTCTTCATTTTCGCAAGACCGAAAAAAAGAAGACAACTTTAACAAGCGAATTAAAGAAGAAAAAACTGATACCGGCAAAATAAATGTTTATATTCAGCTGAGCGATGAATACAAAGGTGAACAGCCCGATTCAGCTCTTTTGTTTTTAAATAAGGCACTCTCTTTATGCCTCGGAATGAAAGACAACACAAATAAATTTACTGCAAATTCACTGAACAAAATGGGCGGTATTTATTATTTAAAAGGTGATTATGGAAAGGCGATGGATGCTTTTGTGAGGTCTATAGAGATTCACGAAAAAATAAATGACCAGAAAGGGATAGCATCCTGTGCTTCGGGTATGGGATTGATATATTACGAACAGGGTTTTCTGGAAAAAGCAAAAGATTATTTCAACAGGTCGTTCAGAATATATGATTCAATGGGAAGCAAAAAAGATGTAGCGGCATGCTATAATAATCTTGGTTTGGTATTTTTCGAGGAGAAAAATTATAACAAAGCAATAGAATGCTATTCGAATTCTTTAAAGATAAGAAAGGAACTGAATGACAGAAAAGGAATGTCGAAATGTTTCACAAATATCGGAAATGTTTATTCTTCCGAGAAGAATTATAAGAAAGCATTGGAATTTTATCAGAAATCATTAAAGATAAAAGAATCACTGAATGATAAGAATGGTATTGCAACAGTGCTTGTGAATATTTCCGAAATGAATATACTCACCGGAAAGTACAATGATGCTATAAATTATGCAAATAAAAGTCTGGAAATAGGAAAATCAATTAAATCGCTGATGCTGCAGCGCGATAACTATGAAAATCTTTCCATTGCTTATGACAGTCTCCGCAACTATGAGAAAGCATTTAGATATCAAGTACTTTTCAAGCAGGTATACGACAGCATCTTTAACAAAGATAAGAGCGACAAGATAGCCGAGCTGCAGACAAAGTACGAAACTGAAAAGAAACAAAGAGATATAGAAAAGTTGCAAAATGAGAAGGAAAGTCAGGAGCTGAAAATCAGGCAAAGCAGGATTATAATTTTGTTTGTGATTATAGGAAGTGTTTTATTACTGATTATTGGGCTGTCGCTATTGAATATGTATAAACAAAATCAATCGAAAAGAAAAATCCTGACAGCTATTGTTGAAACGGAAGAAAAAGAAAAAAAACGTTTTGCAGAAGACCTTCATGACGGACTTGGTCCTTTGCTGTCAGGCGCTAAATTATCTATAAATGAATTGCAGTCTGAAAAGCACAGCCCCGAAAAAAAAGATGAGTTCTTTAAAATGGCAAATGATCTTATAAAGGAATCGATAAAAAATACAAGGATGATAGCAAACAACCTCATGCCGGGCGTTTTGGGCGACTATGGACTGATAAATGCACTGGAAACATTTTGTGCTAAAATCGAAAAGACAGGCGCCGTCAAAATTTTAATCGACACTGATATTCATAACAAGCGGTATAATGCTATTATTGAAATAACTTTATACCGGGTAATCCTCGAACTTATTAATAATACATTGAAGCACGCTGCTGCAAGCACAATTAATATTAAAATATACGAGAGAGATAAATACCTGAATGTTTCATACAGTGATAACGGAAAAGGTTTTGAGCTACAGAAAATAATGAATGATGCAAAGAAGGGACTGGGATTGAATAATGTTATTAACCGCATAAAAACCATTGACGGTAAATGTGAATTTAAAAGCGAACCTGACAAAGGCACACTTGCCTTGATAGAGGTGAATTATAAAAAGTAAAGTATATTTTATGGAAAAGAAATCCAAAATATTTATAGTCGATGACCATGAGCTGTTCAGGAAAGGATTTGCCATGGTTGTTAATACATTCGATAATGTGGAGCTATGCGGGGAAGCTTCAAACGGCAAAGAGTTTCTGGAAATAATCGGCAAAGTTGATGCCGACCTCGTATTCATGGATATAAAAATGCCCGAAATGAACGGCATTGATGCAACTAAAGCTGCTCTTGAAATTAAACCCGGTTTAAAAATAGTGGCATTATCAATGTTCGGCGAAGAAAGATACCTGCAAAGCATGATAGAAGCAGGTGTTGTTGGCTTCCTGTTAAAAGATGTACAGCGTGAAGAACTTGAAATAGCAATTAAATTAATATTAGATGGCAAGAATTATTATTCAGAAGAACTTCTTTCTTATTTTACAAAAAAATATATCAGCAATAAGCAGGATATAGACATTTCAAAGCGCGAGCTTGAAATCATGCAGCTTGTGGCAAAAGGATTGACAAACCAGGAAATATCGGATAAATTATACATCAGCTTAAGGACTGTCGAAGGTCATAAGACAAACCTTATACAAAAAACAGGTTCGAAAAATATTGTTGATCTTCTGATTTATGCAATAAAAAATAATCTTATTGAGCTCTGACTTTCTGAATTTTATTAATACTTTTATTGTTGTAAAAAATATTTCTTATGAAAGAAATTTATATTACTTTCTGTAAACATCCCAAATGCACAATAGACATGCATTAATAAGGAACTTCAGGTAATTGATTCTATACATACATTGCCTACCATATTATCCAGTCATTCTCATTATTCTCACGCCGTGATGTTGGCTTTTGCTTTCCCCGGGTCAGCTCATCAACGGTATTTATAACGTAATTTTTCAATTCCGAAACTGTTATTATTCCATCGTGGTTTCTGTCAGCATCGCCCGATTTTAATCCGTTAATTAATGAATAAGTAAAAACGCCATTGTTCCATTGTGCTGATTCAAGCGCAAATCCTGTGCCCGATGCGGCGGAAATAACCGTAAGTCCCGATTTTTTTGAAACATCGGAGAATATTTCCTGCATAAGCTCGAAAGAATTATTTAAGCCAACTGCCGGCTTTTCGTCGAGCATCATAACGCCGCGCGCACCAGCAACAATTTTTAGGCTATCGCCAGAGCTGGTTTTTGCAATTGCAACTTCTTTTGTTGTTTCGGTTCTGTCAACTTCGCCGCTATGGCAGGCGTCAATAAGCAAAAGCTTTTTACGGGCAGGAATGCACGACAGCATTTTTTCAATTTCATTAAACCCGATTCCGTTTTTTGCGGGATTTTTAAAATCAATGTCATTTGTGGCATAATAAAAATCCAGGTTCTTGTCAAGCAATCCATGACCCGAAACATAAAGTATGACTTCATCGTCTTCCTTGCTGTTGCGGAGCTTGTTGGAGAGATTCGTAAAATTTGCGCGCGTAGCTTTTTCATCAAACAATGTGTCGGTAAAAATATTTTTATATTTTACGGTTTGTGTTTTAAATGCAGAAACAAAGTCCCTGCCGTCTTTACGGGCATAGTCGAGGTTATATTTGCTGTCAACATATTTCGAAACTGAAATTGCAATTAAATATAAATTTCCTTTTGGCTGGGGTGAATTATAAATTATTTCCATGCGCTCTTTCAGGGATTCAATGGAATTAACATTTTGCGCTGATACTTCAATGATATTATTTCCGGGAGAGAGGTCGATTTTAATATTTTTTTCTGCTGTTTTTGTATTAAATGAATTCAAAATCAATTCAGGTCTGTTGCATAAAGGAACACCATTTACAAAAACATTTATTTTATCGAGCATTGACAGGCTGTCGGAAACAGCTACCGACAAATTATAAACAGGATTAGTGGTAATGTCGAATAGTGATACATTTTTAATAACAACTTCCGGAACATTATAAATTGATGTTATATTTTTTCCGGTATTTGTTTTCTGGTTTAATATTTTCCTTTTTTCAACTGCCGCGGTGTACATGTCGGTTTGTTCTTTTGTAGCCATGCTAAGGCGTTTTATAATAATATCGGGACGGTTGAATAATTCATCAAACTGTTCGAATGTGAATATCTTATTTCCGAGTACAAAGTGTACAGCCTTTGTTGCGCCTTTGGTAGCGGTGTAATAACCATCGGGAGCATACGCAACATAATCGTCGGAACCCTGAAGACTTATGAAAGTTACAACTTCGGAAAAGTCGCTCATTTTCCAGAGTTTAATTTGAGTGTCAAGACTGCTGCTTGCAAGAAAGCGATCGTCCCTGCTGAATGACAGCGAAAGAATTCCGTCGAGATGTCCGCGGAGAGTGGCAATTAATTTCCCGTCTTCAACATTCCATATTCTTATTAAGGAATTATTTATATCTCCTGTCGCCAGCAATTTTCCGTTATGGCTAAGGCATAGAGCATTTGTCCATGAGCCATATGTTTCATGGTAAAACATTGCTTCGGTGGTTGGTGCTTCAAATTCCTGAATAATTTTTCCGTTTGTTAAATCCATCATAACAATTCCCTTATTTCCGATTACAATATTTTTCCCGTCACTTGAAAAAGCAAGAGCCGAGCTATATGAATCGGTAGTAATGTCTGCAAATTTCTCACCCGTTTCGGTAATATAAACAGTAACCGAAAACCTTCTGTCTTCAGGCGATTTTGTTTCACCGTTATTGCTGTCATCCATATTCAAACCACCTGTTGAAGTTGCAAAATATTTTCCGTCGGGACTGAACACAACTTTTTCAGTGCCATAAACGGTTTTCACCGAACGGCCTGTTTCAAGGTTCCAGAGTTTGACATTATATTTTTTATCAAACGAGCTTCCTGCACCGCCAATCTTATCGGTAAGCACGCCACCGCTTGTTACGGTTGCCATCATTTTTCCGTCAGTAGATATGGCAATATCGGTAATACGATTTGAATGTCCCCTTAACATTTTCTGAAACCGGAAATTCTGCGCATCCCATATTTTTATGTTTTTATCGAAGCCGGCAGTGACAATAAATTTTGAATCGGGAGAATAATCTGCTGCGCCTGTTAAACCTTTATGTCCTTCAATCTTGTGCTTGACATTTGCAAGTGCTATGTTCCACACAACTGCCGAGCCGCCGGAAGAAATCATCAAAATGGAATCGGAAGGGTGAAACCTTACTGTGGGCACGGGTGTTGTGACGTTTCCGAGAGTGCGTAAAAGCTTTCCTGTTGCGACATCCCATAATTTAATTAATTTATCGTGTCCTCCGCTGATAAGAATTTTTCCGGAATGCGAAAATGCAAGACATGTTACTTTTCCCGAATGACCCGCTAAAATCCTGCTTTCACTTTTATTTATCCTGTTTATTAATCGTATGGTTGTATCGCTTTTTGTTGATGTAATAAAAGCATCAACATATCCGCAGCCGACAGCAATTTGCGACGCATCGTTATCCACTGCAACGCAGGAAATACTTTTTCCGAAACTGCCAATCGGAGTTATATCTGCCGAATCAATATATTTTTCCGATGACAAATCATAAAGTTTTATCATCTTGTAGTAAACCAGAAGAAAATTGCTTTTAGAATTAAAAGCAAACGGAGAGAAATTAAAAATATCCTCAAAGCTTAGAAGCTTTTTTGAAGTTGAACATTTTTCAAGTTCTAAAATAATTTGTTTGTTAAAAAACAATCTGTATTCTGTGTTCGGCGAATACAATCCTTTTTTACCGGAAACAGCATTATTGTTATTTATTGAAAAAGCAGTATCCTCAACAGTAATTGTATTATTGTCAATAAAGCTAAGTACGGGCGATTCGGATTTTGGATATTCTTTAATTATTTTATCGGAATTTATTTCCCATACCTTTCCTCCTGAAGCAATGTATTTATTATCTGGAGATATAGCAACCGCATTAGCTTCCGAATTGCATTTGTAAATGCGTATAAGCCGACCTGTTTTAATATCCCATAAGCGCATGGTTCCATCTTTCGAGCAGCTTGCAAGATATTTGTCATCGGACGAAATGCATAAAGCAGTAACCGGCGCGCTATGCCCAAGCTGCACCATGAACGACGGATTCTGGGAGTAAGAGTTAATCCGTAAAACAAAACAAATAAATATTAAAAAAAATAATTTTCTCATTACTTGTTTGGAGGCTCTATGGAAGCAATTTCAATTGTCCATCCAAGGTCCATTTTAAGAATAACAGGCATATTGGGGTTATTAAGAATCCAGAGTTTTTCCGATTTATCTTCCGACTCAACATAAATTACATTCAGCGGTCGGTCATAGCCGTTAATTTTTATTTGGTTGTCTGCAGTTGCTTTTTTTCTGTAAAACAATTTTGTTCCGCTGCCGGTATTTAATTCTGTTGCAACGCCGGTACGCAATGAACTAAATGACTTCTTGCTAATCCATACGGAAGTTTTATCAATTAAATTTATTTCACCATTCTGAAAATAATTATACATTCCGGTTGCTGTCTTTGCAGCTTCATCCGAAATAGTGATGGTTCCTTCTTTATCGGTGCGGTTTTCCAAAGTCATTTTCCACCCGAATACAATTTCAGGTCCTGTTTGAATTACATCAACAATAAAATTATATTTATTCCCCATGGCATTTACGTTATAGGTAAGTTTTGTGTTAGCATCAATCTTGGCAATTATATCAGCCTTTGCTGCGTATTTATTAAGCATTTCAAGAATTTCGGTAAACCCGTTGTCCCTTGCCTTATCAATTGCAGTAGCTCCTCCGCCTATATTTGTTATTACAGTGGGGTCGGCGCCGTAATCTAGAAGCAACTGTACAATTTTCTTGTAACCATAATAACAGGCAGGGAACAATGCAGTAGAACCCAGATTTGATGTGAAATTAGGGTCTGCCCCTTTCTCAAGCAAAAGTTTAATTATTTCATAATCATTATCTGTTGCCTGACCATTAGTGGGGACAGACATTATTAACGCCGACTGGTTAAAATTATCGCGAATGTTCGGATCGGCTCCCTTATCCAGTGCTTCTTTTACGTCGCTGAGATTTTTACTGTCGAGGGCTCTCAATAAACCTGCATCATAATCCTGTGCATTAATGCTGAATCCAGTTGCGAGACTGAAAATTAACAGGGAAATGAGATTTTTTAATACTAAACGTGCATTTTTCATTTGTTTATTTTTAAATTATTAAAATATATTTTTTTATTAATAATATTATAGCAGAAAATAATCTCTAAATTAGCACAAATGCATGCTATTTTATGTGTTAATTGTATGTCTTCAAAATAATTCACACTATTTAGAATAAATAATATGTGATTTTACAAATTTAAAAATTAAATAATTAATACAAAATTCAAATTTTCTTTAATGTAATTTTTTCTTCTTTCAGCAATAGTTTTCATTTTAGTTTTCCGGAGGAAACCATTTTTCACGATTCTCAATAAATAGCCATGCGTCATTGACTCCATAGTTTAAATATAGCTTTGGCTTGGATAAATATGCCGTAACCAGATCATATTCATTTTTCATTTTTATAAATCTGTGATATTCTTTAGAACCGGTTTTATCGGGATGCAGTTCATTTGATAACTCCCTGAATTTTCTTTTAAGAGTTTTTTTAATTTCAGCCAAAGATGAGTTGCTTAATCCTTCATTAAAAAATTTAATTTTATCGGGAATAATAATTGAAACGCGTTTAACTTCATACCTTCTTTTTGTTTTTTCTTTTCTGAAGCGTAAATCGTTTAATAGTTCCTGCTCAGGTAATTTTTCAATCTTTAAATGAATCAGTTTAATCCATTTTTTTATTAAAGTTTCAAAAGCGTCTGCTGTGGACAAATATTTGCTATCAATATTGCTTTTACCTCTTACCTGCCTTAAGCATGAATAAGTTTCGCCGTCTTTTGTTAATTTTAAAAAAACCGAATTAATATTAAACGAAAACAATGCATAGCGGATTTTAAATTTTATCAGAGTTTTAATGTATTTGTTTAAAGTTGCAGGCAGCCTCATGCATTCATGGCTGCAGTACGTTTCGCCTGATGTTTCTTTTCCGCATGCAAGGCATTTGCCTTTAAAATTAGTAATGTTGCCGACGACTTTCATTTCAAGGTAAAATTATAAAAAAGAATAATTCAGTATGTGGCAGGGCTATTATTCTTTTATAATTTTTCTAACTTCAACTTTATCGGGAGAAATAAATTTTACAAAGTAAACTCCGCTTGAAAAACCACTAATATCAATTTGGGATTTAGGATTTAGGATTTGGGATTTAAAAATTTCTTGCCCGCTTACATTGTAAATCCTAACTTCTATCTCCCGAGTCACGTCTCCTAATTCTATTGTTATTTGATTGTTTGCCGGAATAGGATAAATTCTTATTTCTGTTATGTTTCTATTTTTTATTTGTTTTTCTTTAACATTATTATTGATAATAACTCCTCCGCATGGAGTAGTGTTATTGATAAAATGTTTTCTTATTGAATCTACTCTTTGCTGCAATATGGGTAAAGCAGCCAGTTTATCGGTATCGTTGTAATTTCTTGCGAAAGGTAAGGCAATATCTATTTCTTGTATGCTATCCGGATAAAATGTAAAAGGACCCATAGAACCAATTCCTCTTATGTCATACGGTATGTTTCCCACAGTTATTTCATCCCAATCATTTACATTACAATTTGGAGTTGTGTAATTAGTTCCCCAGTGTAGAGGATCGGTATTTCTGGGGTACATAAAATTTGCTGCAGGTCCGCATGTGCTGTCATATCCATCACCTCCATATTGCATTCGCAAACCATCTTTCCAGTATCCTCTCATAAAATTGTAATATTGGTTTGCAATAAACGGATCACCTTTAACAGTATTATCATTAAAGCTATTAATGAATAGGTTTAATCCGAGGCGTTCGTTATCGGTAACACCATCTCCAAAATTTAAACCATTTATGCCATTATCTATATCTTTGGGATTATCAGTGCCGTCAGCATCCATAAAAGGGCCTCCTAAGATAGTAACGCCCTGCACAGGTGGATTTTTTCCATAAGCCAATACATTGCCATAAGGCACATCAGTGTTTGTGGCGTTGTAGCCATAAAAAGTTCCTCTTTGTACATCGCATCCGACAAAGTCATCACGGTTACCTCCTATATCCAAGTCTGTAAAATTGCTGATATAAGCATTGGTGTAAGTATTTTTTGAACGGTTAATTATTTTGTAATTTAAAAATATTGTATTCCAGAATGCCGAATCGGGGCAATTGAAAGCATAAGCCATACAATGTAATTCAACACCCAATTTATATCCTCTGGTTCCTACGTGATATTTTTTAGCATCGTTTAAGATAAAATATATCGCCTGGTCGCCTCTTATTAATGGGTAGTCGCCATCGAGGGGATCATAAATGCCGTCAATGTTGTTATCGTAATATGGGGCAAGTTGTGCTGCCTGCCATATTGAAGTATCGCCATTGCCCGGCCATGTGGCTATTCCATCAACAGGTACATATCCAGCATCACTCCAGTGCTGTTTATGATAGTCAATATCTGATTTATTCAACTTCCAGATTTTATTCACTTGTCCGTACCAGGTTGTGTCATATCCATACCATATGGAATCCGCAACATCAGAAATAGGTCCGCAAATAAAATCCTGCCCTGTTATATCATACCTTTGTGCTGCAATGTGTAAAGAGTCTTTGCTGTCTTTTCCTGCTACCCAAATTATAGAGTTCCAGATTGTATTTCTTCCGCTTCCCTTTGGAACTTCAAAAACAGAGCGGCTTACCCCATCAGAAAAAAGTTCGTTACCGGGATTTATTCTTGCATAAATGTTGTTAATATCCAAAAACTCAAAAGATTTATTTTTAAAAAACCAGTGATTGCCCCCGTCGGTGGTTTTAAGAATTATATTTCCCACGCCAACAGCATAGCCTGTGTTCATGTCAAAAAAATCAACAGAATTCAGAATGTCTTTAGTTCCGCTGTTTTGCGGAAACCAATCATTGCCTCCGTTTGTGGTTTTTATAATGGTTCCATTGCTTCCGACTGCGAATCCTGTGTTTGAATCAATAAATTTTACAACTGATAAATTATTTGTTGTTCCGGTGTTTTCTATAACCCATGTGTTTCCTCCATCAGTTGTCTTAATTATTGATCCGGTAGTTCCGGCAGCAAAGCCGGTATTTGAATCAATAAAACAAATAAAAACCAAGTTTCTTCCGGTTCCTGTTGATTGTTTTATCCAGTTACCGCCCCCATTGGTTGTCGTTAGTAATGTATCGCCTAAACCAACTACAAAACCTGTATTCACATCAGTAAAGTAAACTGATTTTAAATTTTTTATTGTGCCCGAAACTTGCAATACCCAATTCGTACCACCATTTGTTGTTTTTAAAATCATTCCTTTATAACTACCTACAGCATAACCGGTGCTCGAATCAGTAAAGAATATTGAAGTTAGGTTATGGGATAAGTATTGTACGGAATGCTGGCAAACCCAGTTTGCACCTGCATCAGTTGTTTTTAAAATTGTTTCACCGACACCTGACGCATAGCCAATATTTGAATTAACGAAAAAAACACTATATAAACCGTTTGTAGTTCCAATGTTTTGTTTTAACCAATTGTTCCAATCATTATCAGTTGTTTTTATTATTACCCCTTCTCCTGTGGAATAAGGATAACCAGCAACAATTGCTGTATTTGCTGAATTTAAAAATTTAACTGAACTGAATGCAACTGCTTGAGCATTTACTTTCATGTAAATTAAAGTAAGTAAAACCGAAATAAATAATTTTATTTTCATTGGTTTTTTAAATTTTATATAACAAAGTTACGCTTTTCTCCACTGAAAATCAAGATAATATTCATTTTTTTTACATTGTCATGCTTTTAAATTAGTACTAAAAAAAATCTATAAATGCAGGATGCTGCAGTTTTTATAATCAGCCTAAAAGTAAACGCCCCTGACCTGATGCCACCTTCACATAATAAAATTCTTTTTTACTTTATGCCCCGAATAATCGTTTTTTGCTTTACGAGCTGCATGTCGACTATTTCCATATTACGATATATGAAATTTATGCGCAGCTGAGTATTTTAATGTATAATTAAATCAAGCATGGTGCCTGTTTCATCGGCGACAGTAGATTTTTTAAGTTCCAAAAACTATGAAACATAATCGCTGCGGTGCTTGTAATTAACCACGAATTTATTTTTTGCGGAATCAGCATTCTGCAAAAACCCTTTTAATCGTGCTTTCAAAAAAAAACAAATAAGCATTACTATACTAAGAAAAAAACTAAGAAATTATTAAATTCCTTAAGAAATAACATAGCAATGTATATTTATGCTTATATTATTCCTTTTTATATTTGAGGAATAATTATAAATGTCCTTAAGTAAACCCACTAAACCTCAAATAATATGAGAATCAGAAAATTTTTACCGGTTGCATTAATAAGCTTGCTTTTTTCTTTGCCTCAATCTTTATCGGCGCAAACCGGAGCATTTACATTTTCGTTACCCGCAGAGGCTACAACAAGCGCAGGGGTGTATAAAATGGATTGCACTCTGGTTCGCACATTGTGGAGCGTGGTAAAATACAGCGCCGGCAGCCACACGGAATACTGGGATGGAAAAGATGACTATGGTGTAAATATAACTGCTCCGGATGCGAACTACCGGATAAAAGTGTTGTCGAATAATGTTAATTATACTTGGCAGGGTACTCTTGGCAATTCATCCGATTCAATGACAGGGAGCTCAAAACACAGAGGATATTACATGTGCATGACAGGACTGGCTTTTGCAACTAACGGCTATGGCTATTTTTGCAAAGGATATAGTGAAGGACATTCTAGTATTGCAAAATTTTCTATATCACAACCACAGGCTAAGACCACTATTTTCACTGGTCGTGTACTCACTTTAAATACTGATTTTGTAGCAACTGATAATACAAATGTTTATTGGGCAGGAATTGATGCGTATTCAACCAATAATACGATGGTTCATGCCACCAAAACAAGCGATGATTCGGAAGTGATTTTTGCAAATGGTGTTGTATATAACAATACGTATGGTAAAACATATTCCAGTGTGATATCTAAATTAAACCAGGCTAATTCAAATATTACCGGGCTTGCTGTACAAAAAACAGGCAACAAATTATTTGTTTCACGTGCAAGCTTAAACCAGTTGCAGGTACTTGATAAGACCACTGGGGCTTTGCTGCAGACACTTACTTATACAACACCAAAAACTATAGCTGTTGATGGAAGCGATAATCTTTGGATGGTTTCGGGAACCAATACAGTTGCAAAATATACCGTAAATGGTAATGGCACTTTAACTGCAGCAACACTCACATTGTCGGGATTATTAGATCCTTTGGCAGTGCAGGTTACTTATGACGGGACTTTGGTGAGTGTCGCAGACGGAAGCACCAGCCAGCAGGTAAAATTTTTTAATAACACTACCGGAGCATATGTAAAAACAATTGGTGATGCAGGTGGTTACGCAACGGATGCTACTGTGAATAACAGTAAATTATACTTTAATGATGTAACAGGGAATAAACCGGTATTTATCGCTTATCAATCGGATAATTCAGTCTGGATCAATGATCCCGGCAATTCCAGAGTTCAACATTATAATAGCAGCGGAACATTTATTGACAGGATCATGTCTTTGGGATCAAGCTATTCAACGTACGTTGACAGGAATGATATTACAAGGGTATTCAATGCTTATATGGAATTCCATATGGATTACTCCGTACAAACATTAACCGGTTCAACCGGCTGGACATTGGTAAAAAACTGGGGAGCAAACATTGGGAGTAGTTATGATGGTTTCCAGAAATTTCATTTTCCTACTACGTTGAGCAATGGCAGAACATATACATTTTTAAGAGTGTTAAGCAACAACAATTATGAATTGGTAGAGCTGGTTGAAGGAGGCACAGCAAGGCATACAGGTATCATTAGAACGGACGCTCCTTCTTTGGCGCCGGATGGTTCCTTAATTGTTAACTCGGGCGGCGGAGCCGGTAATACTGAATCGTTAACCAAATACGCGCTTACGGGATTTGATGGTTTAAATAACCCGCAATGGAGTGGAATTCCTACATTAATTGTCACAACCCCGGTATTGACAAATAAGGATCCTCAATACCTTTACGCTATATCACCCACTAAAGTATTTTTCTTTAATTCAGGTACATTTATTAACGGGTCAACCGCTCCCTGTTATGATGGATACCATCTAGGCGGAATGGCAATTGGCGGAAATGACTGGATATGGAAAACAGAACAGGCAACGCATCAAAATTATGCCGGACCTTATCCCGGTGCAGGATATTTTGATATTGGCAATACTGTTAACCAATATGCCGGAAGCTGGGTAAATGCCGTTGACCGTAATGTAATCACGGGCTATCACGGAGAATTCTGGAAACAATCGCAAACAAACAAATACAATCATTATCTCGACAATGGTTTAGCTATTGGTCAGTTTGGGATTACGGTACCGGAAACAACAGGAGAGTCTCCTGCGGGTCTGGCAGGCAATGCACTATCTCCAATGGCAGTAAAAGATGTGAATGGTGATCTTTATTTATATCATGGGGATGAGAGTTTCCATGCCGGAGTTCACAGATGGAAGATTACAAATCTTAATACTATTGCCGAGCAAAATATTGTCATTCCTTATCCTTCCGGTTATGTTGCGCCTGTTTTGTGCTATGTTGACCTGATGGCAGGCTTGCCTTTTGACAATGTATTGACAGATGGTACAGCCGGTTGGAACAGAACACCAACTGCTGAAAGTTCCGGCTGGTCGGTTAAAACAAGCGTATTGAAATATGATAAATTAACATCTCCTGATATTTTTGTGAATTACTCTCAAACATCAGGCGGTCAATATAGCGTTACCAGAGACCTTGGTAATAATAATGTTTCAAACTCGTGGGCACTGTCCGGTGAAATAAGCTACCAGGGAAATATGCCGAATAATAACATTGAACAATATTTTGACATACTTGATAATACAGGAAAAGTTCTGACACATTTTTATGTTGAAATTAACTTTTCCGGTTTTATTGTTACTGTTCATGCAAACGACAAAATTATTATACAAGGACCGGAAACCCCTGTACGCTGGGATACAGAAAAACTACAGCCCTTTTCAATAAGTGTATCGAATGGTGTTATAACTTTCAATTATTCAAATTATGCTCCTGTAACTGCATCAGTATTTGATCCTACTGCTAACTGGAAAACACCGAAAACATTAAAGCTATATTTCGTTCCGGGATCGCCTGCTTACGGTAAAAATATCGGACTGAAAGATTTTAAATTTTTTATTGATGTTGACCCTCAGTGCGAATTTCCTACAGTTATAGCTGAAAAAAATACAAGCAACTATTTTGTAATTTATCCTAACCCCGCTGATAACAGGGTAACCATTAATTATCAATTGTCTGAAAATACTCCTATAAGAATTTCCGTACATGATTTAATAGGAAAAGAGGTTATGCAATTCACAATTAAAAATAACAATGCAGGGGAAAATCAATTTGATATGAATACCGGAAATTTATTACCGGGCATTTATTTTGTAACGCTTGAAACTAAAAATGGGCTAAGCACTCAGAAATTAATTATTAATCATTAGTTCGATAAAAAAATATCATATCCTTTTTCCAACAAAAAAACCGAACATTTTAAATGTCCGGTTTTTTATATGGTTTTTCATTTATTATTTTGCAGAAACAAGTTCGGGAGAAGATGCCATTTTCTTGTAAACATTGTATCTCCATTTTGCTGCTTCTTCCGCTGCTTTGAATAATTCTTCTGCTTCTTTGGGAAACATCTTTTTTAATGAAGTAAAGCGAACTTCAGAATTCAGGAAGTTCTGGAAATTTTCCCATTTCGGTTCTTTTGAATCAAGCTGGAACGGATTCTTACCTTCTTTTTCAAGAAGCGGATTATATCTGTACAAATGCCAGTAACCGCTTTCTACAGACTGATTCCCCTGTTCCTGTGCTTTTGCCATTCCTGCTCTTAAACCATGATTTATACATGGACAGTAGGCAATAATTAAGGATGGTCCCGGAAATGCTTCGGCTTCCCTGATGGCTTTCAGATACTGATTCTGACTTGCACCTGTGTTTACCTGTGCAACATAAACATAACCGTAAGAAATACCCATCATACCCAAATCTTTTTTTCTTATTTTTTTACCTGATGCAGCAAATTTAGCTACTGCAGCAATAGGAGTTGATTTGGATGCCTGTCCTCCTGTATTTGAATAAACTTCAGTATCAAGAACGAGAAGGTTAATATCTTCGCCGCTTGCAATAACATGGTCCAAACCGCCGTAACCTATATCATAAGCCCATCCGTCGCCGCCAAACGCCCATACCGATTTTTTAACAAGATAATGTTTCAAATCGAGTATCTGTTTTGCAACCGGATTTGATTCTTTTTGAAGTAATGCAACAACTTTTGCAGATGCTATTTTTGATTTATCTCCGTCAAGTTTTGTGTCTATCCATTCTTTGAATGCCTGTTTTGTTTCGGGAGAAATGTTGCTATCCATGGCTTCATTCATCAGTCTTTCTATTCTTTCTCTGATTTTTTTGTTACCAAGAGCAATACCTAAACCGAACTCAGCATTATCTTCAAATAATGAGTTTGCCCATGCAACTCCTTTGCCTTCTTTATTAAAAGAATAAGGCGTACATGGAGCAGTACCTCCATAAATTGAAGAACAACCGGTAGCATTTGCAACAATCATGCGGTCGCCAAACAATTGCGTTATTAATTTCGGATAAGGTGTTTCTCCGCAACCGGCGCAAGCTCCCGAGAATTCAAATAACGGCTGTGCAAACTGACTGTTTTTAACCGATTGTGATTTTGGTACTATTGTATCTTTATATGTAACATTCTTTTCAAAATATTCCCATCTCTTTGCTTCTTCCATTTGAGTTCCGAGAGGTTTCAGGATTAATGCCTTTTCCTTTGAAGGACAAGTATCAACGCAGTTTCCACAACCCGTACAATCAAGAGCACTTACCTGTATTCTGAACTGATATTCACCGAGGTCTTTCGGAATACCTTTTAATGTTGCAGTTCCGGTAGGAGCATTTTTCAATTCCTGTTCATTCAGTAAAAAAGGACGGATAGCAGCGTGAGGGCATACAAATGCGCATTGGTTGCATTGTATGCATTTATCGGGCTGCCATTCGGGAATATTAATTGCAATACCTCTTTTTTCGTACCTTGTAGTACCCGGAGGGAAGGTTCCGTCTTCAGCACCTACAAAAGTACTCACCGGCAAATCATCTCCCCTTTGGGCGCCAATAACATCAACAACATTTTTAATATAATCAGGAATATTTCTTTCATCTTTTTGCTTTTTCACTTCAATGTTTTTCCATTCGGCAGGAATTTTTATTTCTGTAACATCTCCTCCTTTATCAACAGAAGTAAAATTCATTTTCACAATATCTTCACCTTTTCTTCCATAAGATTTTTCAATTGCTTTCTTCATTTCTTTCACTGCTGTGTCGAAAGGAATAACATTTGAAACCTTGAAAAATGCGGTTTGCATTATGGTATTGGTTCTGTTACCAAGACCTATTTCTTCGGCAATTTTTGTGGCATTTATTGTGTAAAATTTTATTTCGTTTTCTGCCAGATATTTTTTCATATGGTCAGGCAATCTTTTCTTGGTTTCCTCAACATCCCAAATACTGTTGAAAAGAAAAGAACCGCCTTTTTTCAAGCCCTTTAACATATCATATTTATTCAGATATGAAGGAACGTGGCATGCAACGAAATCAGGAGTACCAACAAGATAAGGCGACCTGATTGGTTTATCGCCAAATCGTAAATGCGAAACAGTAATACCGCCGGATTTTTTTGAATCATATGCAAAATATGCCTGCGCATATTTATCAGTGGTATCGCCAATGATTTTAATAGAGTTTTTGTTTGCACCTACAGTACCATCAGCACCTAAACCATAAAATTTAGCTTCAAATGTTCCTTTTGATGCAACGCTGATTTCCGGTAACAGAGGCAATGAAGTGAATGTAACATCATCAACAATACCAACTGTGAATTGATTTTTTGGTTCTTTAAGTTTGAGATTTTCAAATACACTTACCATCATTGCTGGAGTGGTATCTTTGGAACTTAGTCCATATCTGCCGCCAATTATCAGTGGTTTATTTTGTTTGTCATAATATGCGCTTCTTATATCAAGATACAAAGGCTCTCCGTTTGCTCCTGCTTCTTTTGTTCTGTCAAGAACACAAATTCTTTTTACTGACTTCGGTATTACATTAAAGAAATATTTTTCGGAGAAAGGACGATACAAATGAACCGTAATAAGTCCGTATTTTTCGCCTTTTGCAGCAAGATAATCAATAACTTCTTTTATTGTTTCTGTTATTGAACCCATTGCTATAATAACATTCTCAGCATTAGGGTCACCATAATAAGTGAATGGATGATATTCCCTGCCTGTCATTTTTGTTATTTCTTTCATATATCCTTCAACTATATCGGGAACTGCATCGTAAAATTTGTTACATGCTTCGCGTGCCTGAAAATAAATATCGGGATTTTGTGCTGTTCCTCTTGTAACAGGATGTTCGGAACTCAATGCTCTGTCTCTGAATTCCTGCAGGGCTTTATAATCAAGCAACCTGGCCATGTCCTGAGTTTCCAGTGCTTCAACTTTCTGGATTTCATGAGATGTTCTGAAACCATCGAAAAAGTGCAGAAAAGGAACACGCGATTTGATTGCAGCGAGATGTGCAATACCGCATATATCCATTATTTCCTGAACACTACCGGTAGCAAGTAATGCAACTCCTGTTTGCCTTGTGCTCATAACATCGGAATGGTCGCCGAATATTGATAATGCCTGTATGGCAACGCTTCTTGCAGAAACATGAAAAACACCGGGCAATAACTCGCCTGATATTTTGAACATATTCGGTACCATTAACAACAAACCCTGCGAAGCAGTGAATGTTGAAGTTAATGCGCCGCCTTGTAATGAACCGTGAACTGCTCCTGCAGCTCCGGCTTCCGATTGCATTTCAATAACCTTTACGGTTTCACCGAAAATATTTTTTCTGCCTGCAGCAGACCATTCATCTATATTTTCAGCCATGTTCGATGAAGGAGTGATGGGGTAAATCGCAGCTACTTCACTGAACATATATGCAATATGAGCAGCAGCATAATTTCCGTCACATGTAATAAATTTTTTTTTGTTTTCCATTTTATTTATAGAATTTAATTTTTAAAAAAAACCTTGATTTATATGTATTCCCTCTTTAAAAAGGATAGCAAGTTGCGAATTTAATAACTTAATATTTAAAATCCAACAATTTTTTAATTCAGTTATTTGCTTACTGATTTCCTAAGCATAACAGTTAGAGGTTGAAAAAATATTGCTGTTTTTTTAGATTTAGACCAAAAAAAATAGTTATTTCGCATTTCGTTTTAAACCGATAACTTCATAAAACAAACTTCATAAGGTAAAATCGGTTAAGTTATAAAAAAGCAGAAGTATGAAATATGAGGTATGATAAAATTAAGTTTAAAGTTTTGTAATACCGAAAACTGAAAACTAAAAACTAAAAACTAAATTTTTAAATTATGTCTTTAAAACAAAAAACATTAGACCTGCAAAAAAGAATGGCTTCTGCAGTTATGGGTGGCGGAGAAAAAGCTATTGAAAAGCAGGTTGCAATGGGAAAATTACCTGCAAGAGAGCGCATAAATGCAATTTTAGATACAGATACTTTCCATGAATACGACCTTTTTGTTGCACATCAGGCAAGAGGATTTGATATGGAAAAGAAAAGCTTAAATGCCGACGGTGTTATAACAGGTACAGGTAAAATAATGAAACATTCTGTTTGTATTTTTGCTCAGGATTTTACGGTTGCCGGAGGTTCTCTTGGGTTAGCCCATGCAAGAAAAATTACAAAGATCATGGATCAAGCCATGAAACTTTGCGTTCCTATAATAGGAATTAACGATTCAGGCGGTGCAAGAATTCAGGAGGGAGTTAATTCTTTGGCCGGTTATGGTGAAATTTTTTATCGCAATACTTTGGCTTCTGGTTTTATTCCTCAGATTTCAGTCATACTTGGTCCTTGTGCCGGTGGTGCTGTTTATTCACCTGCGCTGACTGACTTTGTTTTTGTTGTGGAAAAGGTTTCTAAAATGTTTATTACAGGTCCTGAGGTTATCAAGACAGTTCTTGGAGAAGAAATTTCAATGGAAGAACTTGGTGGAGCAAAAGTACATGCGGAAATTACGGGTAATGCTCATTTCTACGCAACTTCCGAGCAGGAATGTTTTGAACAGATAAAAAAACTTATAACATTCATTCCTTTTAATAATAAGAAAAAAGCAGACCCATATCCTTCCAAACCTCCGAAAACAAAATATATTCTGGAAGAAATTATGCCTGCCGATGCTTCACAACCATACGATATGAGAGATATCATAAAGTGTGTTGTTGATGACTCCGATTTTTTTGAAGTTCAAAAACACTGGGCAGGCAATATAGTAATTGGTTTTGCAAGACTGAACGGTGAAACTGTCGGCTTTGTTGCAAACCAGCCTCTTGTTTTGGCAGGTGTGCTAGATGTTGATTCATCCGACAAAGCTGCAAGATTTGTTCGCTTCTGCGATTCTTTCAATATTCCTTTGGTTACCTTTGTTGATTTACCCGGATATTTGCCCGGGATTGACCAGGAACATGCAGGAGTGATAAGACACGGAGCAAAAATGCTTTATTCATACAGCGAAGCTACAGTGCCAAAAGTAACAATTATTCTCCGTAAAGCTTATGGCGGAGGTTACATAGCAATGAATTCACGCCACCTGGGTGCTGATTTTGTTTTTGCATGGCCGTCTGCTGAAATTGCTGTTATGGGACCTGAAGGTGCTGCAAATATTATTTTCAGAAACGAAATATCAAATGCTCCGGATCCTGACCAGTTAAGAAAAGATAAAGTTGAAGAATATAAGGAGAAATTTGCAAATCCTTATGTGGCTGCTGCACATGGTTATATTGACGCAGTGATTGAACCAAACGAATCAAGGAGTTATTTGATTAATTCTCTTGAAATAGCAAAAAATAAATCAGAGTCAAGACCAACTAAAAAACACGGTATACCGCCATTTTAATTTTTTTTATGGAAGAGTTGAAAGAATTTAATAATAACGGCAGTGGCAATAAATATATAGATTTATTTGTCGAACATGGTAATTATAAAACATTGCCAAATAAGAAATTTCAGGCACGCAAACCTTATAAAAAGAGAGATTTCAAAAAAATAACCGCTTTTATTCCCGGAAAGATAATCAGTGTTGATGTGCAAAAAGGCGATAAGGTTACTACCGAAACATGCCTTGTAGTTCTGGAAGCAATGAAAATGAAAAATAAATTATTCCCTTCTTTGGATGGAATTGTTAAGGATGTTTATGTTAAAGCCGGCGAAATGGTGAAGAAAGATATGGTGCTTGTTGAATTGGAATAGAGATTTTTTATATTGAGTTAAAAGAAAAACCCGGGCTTTACCCGGGCTTTTTTTATCTGATGATATAAGTACCGCCAAATTTCTTGATTTTTATTTTTTTCCTTTTTGTGGTGGACTTCGACCTTATGGATTTACGCTTCCTTAATTTTCGTGTACTCCTTGCTCTTTTCTTTATAAGGTGCTTTGTATAAAATCTTCCATGCTTTATATGTCTTTTTTGTATCCGGTGTGAACCGCATCCCGAAAAAAGGATTTCTCCGGTAAAAGCAAATAAAAATATCAGAATATAAATTAAATACTTTTTCATTGAAATTAGTTTTATTCTATTTTTGTTTCAAATTTAACATTTTTATTTAAACGAAAAGTATTATTTAAAGTTTCAAAATTAATTTAAACAATAAGCAAAGAAAAATTATTTTTTATTAAAAAACAAAGTTAAATATATTTTTTTTAAATACAAGTAATTTAATATGTTAGTTAAAACATACGGAAGTGCGATATACGGCGTGAATGCCACAACAATTACCGTTGAGGTTAATGTTGACCAGGGAATAAGTTTTTTTATGGTAGGTTTGCCCGATAATGCCGTTAAAGAAAGTCACCAACGCATAGAAGCAGCGCTGAAGAACATCGGGTACAAGATTCCCGGGAAGAAAATAGTCATTAACATGGCCCCTGCCGACATCAAAAAAGAAGGTTCGGCATACGATCTTACTATAGCAACAGGGATTCTTGCCGCATCTGAATTTATAAAAACCGAAAAAATAGGCGACTATATAATTATGGGCGAAATTTCACTCGACGGAGGACTTCAGCCCATAAAAGGAGCATTACCAATTGCAATTGAGGCAAAAAAGGCAGGATTTAAGGGATTTATACTTCCCGAACAGAATGTGAGGGAAGCCGCAATTGTTGAAGGGCTGAAAGTTTATGGCGTAAAGAACATAACTGAGGTTATTGATTTTTTTAATGATAAAATTACTCTTGAACCAACTTATATTGACTCAAAAGAAGAATTCTATAAAAAATTAAATAATTACGAGTTCGATTTTGCCGATGTGAAAGGACAGGAAAATATTAAAAGAGCTCTGGAAATTGCTGCTGCCGGCGGTCATAACATCATTCTTATCGGTCCTCCCGGGGCAGGAAAAACAATGCTTGCAAAACGCCTGCCTTCAATATTACCGCCTTTAAGCATAAATGAATCGCTCGAAACAACAAAAATTCATTCAGTTGCCGGAAAAGTCACAAAGGATGTTTCTCTTGTTACTGTCAGGCCATTCAGATCACCTCATCATACAATAAGCGATGTGGCACTTGTTGGCGGAGGCAGTTTCCCTCAACCGGGCGAAATTTCGCTGGCTCATAACGGGGTTTTATTCCTGGATGAACTTCCCGAATTTAAAAGAACGGTTCTCGAAGTGATGCGCCAGCCTCTTGAAGACAGGGTAGTGACAATATCAAGGTCGAAATTTACTGTTGAATATCCTGCGAGTTTTATGCTGGTGGCTTCAATGAACCCTTGTCCCTGCGGATTTTATAACCATCCTGAAAAAGATTGCGTTTGTGCTGCAGGCGTGGTTCAGAAGTATTTAAACAGAATTTCAGGACCATTGCTGGATAGAATTGATATTCATATTGAGGTTACTCCTGTTCCTTTCCGCGAACTTTCAAGTGTTCATCCTGCTGAAAAAAGTGAATTGGTGAGGGAAAGGGTTATTAGGGCAAGAAACATCCAGCAAAAACGATTTGAAAGCAGCAATGGTGTGCATTGCAATGCGCAAATAACCTCAAAACTTCTCAAATTACATTGCAAAATTGACGATGCCGGAATGAATATTTTAAAAACAGCAATGGATAAACTCGGTTTGTCTGCAAGAGCTTACGACCGCATTTTAAAAGTTTCACGTACAATAGCCGATTTAGGCGGAAGTGAAAACATTAAAAATGAACATCTCGCCGAAGCTATTCATTACAGAAGTCTGGATAGGGATAGTTGGGCGGGGTGAGATAGTTTTCGGTTCTCAGTTTTCAGTTTTCAGTTAAACTTCATTATTTGAAATTAGATATTCTATATTTTTCTTATTTTTATAGAAACTTGATATAGTTTTTCATCAAGATTAATGATAAAAAATTATGTGTTAATGGAACTGAAGAAGTTTAAGAAAATTTATATTGAAATTACCAACGTATGTAACCTCAATTGCAGCTTTTGTTATGCCAGTAACCGACAACCCGGATTTATGCCGTTAACATTATTTGCTGAGGTTATAAAAAAAACACATAAGCATACCAATTATATTTGTTTGCATGTAAAGGGCGAACCTTTAATTCATCCCCAATTAAGCGATATGCTCGACATATGCCGCGAATATAAACTACGTGTAGTTTTGGTTACCAATGGAACACTTCTTGCCGATAAGGGTGAGATGTTACTGGCGAAGTCTGCATTACGACAAATAAATATATCGTTACATTGTTTTCAGGAAATAAAAAGTTCTGAAAATAAAAACAACTATATTAAAGAAGTAATAGCGTTTACTAAAAAAGCTATTTTGCAATCTGACAAAACGATATCGCTGCGATTCTGGAATGTTAAAAACGAAAGCCAAAATAATTATCAGGACAATCAGACAATTCTTTATGAAATAGAAAAAGAATTTGCTCCAGGTATAGATTTGATGCATAAAATAGAACCGCGAAAGGGTTTGCAACTGCATGAAAGGTTATACATTAACTCCGATTACGAATTTTCATGGCCCAGTCTAACAAGTAATTATGATAAAACTGAAGGCACATGTTATGGCCTGCGTTATCAAATAGCAGTGCTATGCGACGGAACAGTTATACCATGTTGCCTCGATGCCGAAGGAATTATAAACCTCGGAAATATTAATGATAATGAACTACAGCAGATTTTTAACTCGGACAAAGCACAAAAAATATATAATGGTTTTTTAAACACAACCCGCATTGAACCACTATGCCGCAAATGCCGGTTTATTGAAAAATTTAACTGAAGCGAAAGCGAATAAATAAAAACCGAACATATTGCCGAAGCTATTCATTACAGAAGTCTGGACAGAGAGAATTGGGAGGGGTAGAATAAGTTGTGAAGGGTGAATTTGTGAATTATTGTATAATTTAGGATTTGAGATTTAGGATTTAAAAATATTTACTGTAAATTGTTAAAAATTCTTAAAAAACCCACTCATTTAGTCTAAAAGTGAGTATAATAACTTCTTTTTATCTTAACTGGTTTAATTTTGCAAAGTTTTAAATTTCAGTAAAACAAATTTTTATAAATGAGATTATTTATTTCAATATTACTTTCAGTAAATTTCATATTTATTTCAATTGCACAAAACGGATATGTTGAAATAGGCAGAGCTACTTATTATTCAAATAAGTTTGAAGGCAGGAAAACTACCAGCGGCGAAAGATATTTTAAAACAAAGTATTCGGCGGCTCATCCGAAAATGCCATTAGGAACTTATGTGAGAGTAACCAATTTAAAAAACAATAAATCAGTTGTAGTAAAAGTCAACGACAGATGCCCTGTCAGAAAAACCAGAATAATAGACCTTTCCAGAGTAGCAGCCCACGAACTTGGCATGATTAATATTGGTGTTTGCAGTGTTAAAGTAGAACAAATAGATACTTTCATAAAGGATTATTCGAAATATTTTATCAGGGTGGCAACGTGCAAAACTAATCAAGGGGCTTTGAATACAATAAAAACTTTTTTACCCGACCACCGGAAAAACGCATTCATTGTTACTGCAAAAAGAGGAAATCAGTATTTTTATAAAATTCTTGTTGGTCCTTATTTAAGGGAGGAAGAAGCCGAAGAACATCTGAGATCATTAATAAAAAGATACAGGAGCTCTTATATGTTAAGAGTGTCTGAATAAAATTTTTCCCCGAAGGAAAGCTAACTACGAAACTACTTAATGCCAAAAAATTTAAGAACTAACCAAGATACCGAGACCGCAGTTCTTATAGGAGTTATTTCCGGAAAACAAAATGAAAAGGAAGTTAAAGAATATCTCGACGAGTTGTCTTTTCTTACCGAAACCGCAGGCGGAAATCCCCTGAAAAGATTTGTTCAGAAACTTGAACATTTTGAATCGCGGACTTTCATAGGTTCGGGAAAACTCAATGAAATAAAAATATTTGTGAGCGACAATAATGTTGACATGGCCATTTTCGATGATGACCTGTCGCCTTCGCAAATGCGCAATATTGAAGATGTTTTGAAATGCCGTGTTCTCGACAGGACAAATCTCATACTTGATATTTTTGCGAAAAGAGCAAAAACCGCTTATGCAAAAACTCAGGTTGAACTTGCACAATACCAGTATCTGCTTACGCGTCTGGCCGGAATGTGGACACATCTTTCAAAACAAAAAGGAGGAATCGGATTAAGAGGTCCAGGCGAAAAGGAAATTGAAACCGACCGCCGTATTATCCGCGACAGAATTTCTTTGCTGAAAGAAAAACTTAAAATCATTGACAAACAACAAATCACACAGCGCAAAAGCCGCGGAGCGCTTGTGAGAGTTGCCCTGGTGGGTTATACAAATGTCGGGAAATCTACAATAATGAATCTTCTGAGCAAGTCGGATGTGTTTGCCGAAAATAAATTGTTTGCAACCCTCGACACTACGGTTAGAAAAGTTGTAATTGAAAATATTCCTTTTCTTTTAAGCGATACCGTGGGATTTATAAGAAAACTTCCTCATGATTTGATTGAATCATTTAAATCAACACTCGATGAAGTGCGCGAAGCCGATGTTTTAATTCACGTTGTTGATATTTCACATCCGTGTTTTGAAGACCAGATAAATATTGTCAAGCAAACTTTGATTGATATTAAAGTTATTGATAAACCCACATTACTTGTTTTCAATAAAATTGACATTTTTGAAAAAAATGCAAAAGATTACGATTATACCGATGGTTCGGAGATGATGACAATAGAATCGTTAAACAATACATGGATGGCAAAGGAAAATATTCCCTGCATTTTTATTTCGGCAACAAACAAAACAAATATTGATAGGTTGAAAAAAGACCTTCTGAAAGCAGTGAGCGAAATTCATTATAAACGCTATCCGAATTATCTTTTGAATCAATAACGAAAATAAAAATTCAAATTAAAGTTATAATATAAATTGCCACAAGGGCACAAGGACTCTAGGGTTCACAAAGAAAAACCAAATCTACGGCTAATAAACTTAGTGTATCTTCGAATCTTAGTGTCTTTGTGGCAAAAAATTTTTAATCATTGATTTGTGCTAATAAAAAAATAGTTTGAACTTTATTGTTTTATGATTTTTAAATTAAGTAGTTCGTTTGATAGTATTATTGATAATAAATAAACACCTGAATCAAAAGACGACAAATCTATTTTATATTGATTGGAAAAAGGAAAATACGATTTTAATTTTTCTCCAAGAATATTGTATAATAAGATTTCTTTAAACTGTGTATTAGCTTGTAAAACATAAATATTGTTTTCGGTATTTTTTAATAAAATTTCCTCCTTGTTTTCTTTTTCACTGATGCCAGCAAATATCTGAAAGCAGCTACCATGATCTGGATTTACATATTTTAATGAATCATTTTCATAATAACAAACTAACGAAAGACAAACACCTGTCATCTGCGAACCGGGATTGTATAATCCCATTTTATCACCAACACCCTCAATCCATTTATAGCCATTGTCAGTATTAATTATTTTTCTATAAGAACCATCAATTTGTACTGAGTCTATTGAAATAACATGAATTGTTAAAGGTTGACCACCTCCAAATAAAGTATTTAATATTGTAACTGAGTCGCCGGTATTTAAACTAAAATCGTAAATCAGCCCTTCATTGTCATTATATAAAAGAAAAATCCTTTTTGTACTATCTTCTTCACGATAGGAGTAATTTTCTCTATACCAATTAATGGAATCTTGTGTGCTTTCAGGTATATAATATTTCTTTCCATTAATTATAGTATCTGAAGTAAACCTGTAAAGTTTAGTATAATGAGGTGGTGGTCCTGCATAGCAATCATAATAATTCCATAATTTATCAGTATCGATTGTTTTAATATATTGAGCATTTGAAGGTTTGTTAACAAACAATAGAAATCCAATAAAAAAGATTAAATAAATAAGATAATTGTTTCTCATTTTTTATTTTGTAAAATCATCTGTTTTGTAACAGATAGCCTGCCCGTATGTATTTTAAAACATAGGTGATAATACCGCGGAATTGTAATTTTAACAATAAGCCACAAACTTCTATTTAAAAGCAATCTGTTTTGTATCGGCAGTAATTACTTTTTTATAAAAATCAGCAAATTGTTTTATTTCAGAAAGCTGAATTATATCTTTTTTGATTTTCAATTCTCTTTTTGCTGTGATTTTATTTTTTAGTACCGAAAAAGTAAGCGTATAATCTGCAATTGCACAGGTATATTTTATTGTTTTCGGAATTTCTGCGAGTATCTTAGCCGGAGGAAGAATAATAACAAGCGTTTCGACATTTGAGTCAGAAATATATGTGCTCGAAATGTCAATCGGATATTTTCTTTCCTGGGCAAAAATAAAATCTTTAGCATCGGCTTTCATTGCCCAAGGTATAATAAATAAAGATAATCCGCTTACTTTTGTTATTGCACCTGAAGCAGTATAATTATATTTGTATATTACCGTATCTGTTCTGTCATCAAGATGTTTGAATTCAAGAGAATTTAATTTTACGTTAGGATATTCACCCGTAAGCGCTTCGAGCATGCTTTTCTCCTGTTCTTTCTTTCCAAGATCGCGATACGAACTTCTCATGTCAGCAGCAAAAAGTCCCACTTTATAATTTGTTTTGATAATATTAAGATTTTCACCATCAATATTCACGGTTCCTGTACGGGATATCAAATTTAAGTTTCTTGTTGGCGGATTAAGATAAAAAGGATTTACAACAATTTTATCTTTTTCATTTTTAATTTCCAGGACATACGCTTCAATCAGACTTTCATAAAAACTGTTGAACGGAAGAAAATCAGAAGTCAGTTCTATGTAATAATCTTTTGAATCAATATTAACTTTAGCAATACAATGATTGAAAGCAACAGAAGGCAGCAGTAAATCTTTTTTTCCGTTGTTTTTTGTATTAACCAAAACCCATTCGGCATTAACGCCTATTTCTTTGCACATTGCAACGAATAAAGTTGAAACATCTTTGCAGTCGCCAAGTTTTGTATTAAGTACCTTCGATGCTTTTTGAGGAACAAAACTGCTTTGTAAAAATGATACAGAGCTGTATCTGATATTTTTTACAATGTAATTATAAATTTCTTTCACTTTTGCCATAGTTGAAAGATTTGTCTTTCCTTCAAATAAAGAAGCAACTGTTTCTTTTACTTCAAAATCGGATTTTGCTTTGGTTGAAGCAAGGTCATAGTACCAGTTGGAAATGTATGTCCAGTCAGGAAAAGAAGACAAGTGCAAAACATTTGCATAATCAGAAAATTTTGGCATTTTATCTTCACTTTTTATACTTTCCTGATTTGTTTTTTCCCAAATATAAAGATCAAATTCTTTGTCTTTTGTTACTTTGGGAGCTATTTCCTCCTGACTGAATTTGGAAGTAAATTTTATTTCAGGTGAAATCAGCAAACTATATTTTGTTTTCAAATAAGGAAAAGCATGACTGAAGTAGCATTTGTTGGAGAAATAGGGAGCCAACTTTCCAACATAGTAATTTTCCACTTTATAAGTTATATGAATGGCGTCGCCAACCTCAAGTGAAGTAAACACAATTTTGTTGTCGCTGGTTTCGGCAGCAATTTTACTTCCGCTGGGTTTTATTACTTCGGCTTTTTCGATTAGAAGCCTCTGCATATAATAATAATATATTGTATAATTTTTCCATGTATCAATACCTTGTGCATTCAGAACCTTAATTAATATTATATGTTTCTCTTCTGATGCGCCACCGCTATATACAATCTTTTGTGTTTCATCTAAAAGAATAACACTATTATCTTCTGGGTATTCAGAAGCTTTTGGCGAACTTTTACAAATTGCATAAACGTCCGGCTGAGTGAAATAATCATAAGGATCTTTTTTGTCTTCAAGTTTTGTAAGTTTTTTTCTGTTTTCATATTGATTGGGAGAATATGTAATAGACTTTTTATAAGCATCTATGGCATTTGTCTTTTGGGACTGATTTTCGTATGCAGAAGCTAATTCACCCCAATATGCACCAACATAAGGAGCTAATACTAATGATTTTTTGTACCAATCTTCAGCTTCGGAATATTTTTGCAGCTGGAAGTAAACATCTCCGATTTGTTTCGGATATTCAGCTTCACCGGGGTTCAATTCTATCAGCTCTTTAAATGAAGAAAATCCATTTGTAATGTCTCCTATATGAAAATAATCATCGGTAATACTTGCTAAAATAGATGTAGTGTAATGATTGCTCAGATATTTTTTCAATACTCTAATTGCTCCCGGATAATTTTTGTTTACTTCAACTTCAATTGCATGTTTCAGATCAACAAAATCAGCTTCTTCGGGATATTTCTTATAAGCAGCTTCTGCTAATTTTATAAGTTCTTCCTGTTTTTTATTTTTTGCTGCAAGTTCAATTCTCTTAGACATAGTTGCTTGATTTATTCCATAAAGATTTTCTATCTGGTCGAGTTTTTCTTCAGCTCCTTTATAGTCTTCTTTATCTATGTCTTCTCTGTATAAACAGTTTAATGAAAAGAGACTTTTGGGGTCATTGTCTTTCAACCATTCCAAAGTTGCATTATAATCGGTATTGTTTTTTTCGCTATAATAAACATCAAGCAAATCATAGTGAATAAAGCTGCATTTAGGTGCTATCTTTTGAGCTTTCAGCAATATTTTTCTGGCTTCATATGATTTCTGGTTTCTGAGATACGTATTGGCAAGCAATAAATAGTTAAGCATTTTATTCGGATTTTGCTCTATTTCCTTTTTAAAAAATTCTTCGGCAAAATTTGGAATATAAGTTGATTTATATGAATTATCAGGTGTGTATTCCTTCGGAGTTTTTGAATATAACATATTGGGAACAGGCCTTCCTTTATTATCTGTAATTCTCATCAGGAAATTTGAAGCTCCTATTTCACTCTCTCCAATCTGAATCAGGATACGGTTATATCCTTTTTTGAGTTTAATTGTAGCAATGTATGTATCCAGGTCGTTATTTCTTTCTTCTGATTCGGAATAAACGAGATTATCGTTAACCCATGCTTTCAATGAACCCGATGTTCCGATTCTTAATTGTACATCCTTGTCGGAAGGACTGTAAACAAATGTTTGCGCATAAATTATTGCATTGTGATAATAAAAGTGATAAGTAAGGTACATCCATTTATTTCTTTTGTTTGCCGGCATATCAAACCAATATACGGTTGCTCCGTATTTGTTAACGAAAGGATGTTTGGAATCAACATACTTTATAGGCTCGTAGTTTTTGTCGAATCCGCTTCCTGAAATATTTTCAAACTCACCTACAATCTGCCATACCGAATTTGCGCCAAGTTTTTCATATTCTTTTTCCGCGTTATTCAAATTGTTTGTTATCTCATAATGATCGCCAAGTGAAGAAACTGCCATTGCCTGAATTGTTCCCTCGGCTTTTGTATCTTCTATAACTTTATTCAGGAGTTCAAGTTGTTCACTTGTTTTTTTTGCACCCTCGAAAATACAGGCAGTGCTCCATAATGCATACATATATGGATACGGATTATCAGAGGCATTAAAAAAATTCATGAATTCCTTAAACGATTCTTTATTTGTTTTATCAACGTTCGATAGCATTGATAAAACCAGCGAAGCTTCGGCTTTTATTTTCTTGTCGGAAGAAGCGGC
>JAQUPB010000005.1 GCA_029004185.1 Bacteroidales bacterium
TTAGGTCCATACACATATCTCTGGGATAACGGAGCAACAACGAAAACAATAACCGATCTTGCTCAGGGTTCTTATTGTGTAACTGCATCATATGGAACATGCAAAACATCAGGGTGTGCAACAGTAATAGAAAAACTTGGTCCTAACGCCGATTTCACATTCACACCGGCGGTACTCGACATTCTTGAAAACACAACGGCACTCTTTGATGATCTTTCCACTCCGGGCGGACAGCCTATTGTTCAATGGCACTGGGATTTTGATGATGAAGAAAACCCAACTTCCGATATACAAAACCCAACGCACACATTCAAAAGTGTGGGTACATATACGATTTGTCTGAGAGTTACCGACTCTCAAAATTGTGTGGATTCAATATGTAAACCTATTATTGTTAAGGATATCTTTACTGTTTACATACCGAATGCATTTTCTCCGAATGAAGACATACTCAATGAAGGCTTTATTCCCCAGGGATATCGAATCGACCCTGATCACTTTACAATGATGATATTCAACCGCTGGGGCGAAATGATATATAAAACAAACGACTTTAGCAAATCCTGGAATGGAAGGTATATGAACACAGGCGATGTGGTACAAATCGGGGTTTATGTTTACAGGGTAATTGTAAGAGAAATGGAAGGACCTGATCACGAATTTATTGGCAGAGTGAGCGTGATTCGATAAAATACAGAAATTATTATGAAAACCCTGCAGGTGAAAATTTGCAGGGTTTTATTTTTAAATGCTTCCGTGGAGTATAGGGGGGTCGAACCCCTGACCTCTAGACTGCCAGTCTAACGCTCTAGCCAACTGAGCTAATACCCCTTAATTGGAAAAGTAAAAATATAAAAATTCTATTGAGAAAAATAATATTTTTTACAATTAATCAATGCAAAACGAGTTTGTAGTTTGTTGTTTATTGTTAAAATTAAAATAATAAAAATTACAAATAAAATCTCATCCAAATATGTAATTCTTTCTTAAGCTGTTTTTTTATACTTTTGGGTGGTTTTTAATTATAGAAAAAACGATGAATTCTTTTTTGCTGAAAAAAATATTTTTAATACAATTCGCTTTCACCTTATCTGCAGGGGTTCTGTTTGGTGTTGAGAAAAAAGATTCCGTAAAAACAAAAAATGATTCCATAAAAACACGGTTCTTTAACGAAAGTTTTCTGAAGTTTAAAAAAGCAGATTTAAAACTGGTTGACACGGGTTTGACAAATGTTCAAATCTTTGACCCCGTTTATAAGACCGATAATTTTTACAGAAGTTTGGGAAATCTCGGCTCTCCTTATTTCCCTTTAAGTTTTTCTTTTGACTATTTCGATTATTCTGATTTCGGCAGAAATCCTTATTCGATATACTGCATCAAGAACGATAGTATAAGATATTTTAATACCGATAAGGCATTTACCGAATTATTTTATGTTAACGGATTAAAAAAAGAAAATATTTTTCATGTTTTTCATACCCAGAACATAAGCAGAAATTTTAATATCGGAATCAATTGTCAGATTATTAATGCTCCCGGATATTTCTTTCGGCAGAGAAATGATTATACGGATTTCCTGCTGTTCGGGCATTTTATTTCAAAAAATATGCGGTATCAGGTTTTATTCAGTGGTATGCTTGATAAAATTAAAATTCAGGAAAACGGAGGCATCCAAAATGATACTACGTTTGAAGAAGGTTTAAATAAGGACTTGCTGCTTTATGCAGTTAATCTTAGCGACGTTCAGAATTTAATCAGGAGAAAGAGTTTTTATCTGAAACAATTTTATGACATATCGGTTGAAAAAAAATATAAAATCATTAATGATTCGACCAAAAAAACGTACATAATTCCAAAGCAAAGAATTTTACATTCCGTATTTCTTGAAGAAAAATCTTTTGTTTATTCCGACAAAGCTGATTCAAGCAATACATTTTATGAAAATTATTTTGTGAATCAGAGCTCTGCATTCGATTCAATAAACATTCTCAAACTCGAGAATTCTCTGAACTGGAATATTTTTGAAAAGGATTCAGCAAAAAATATTCTCGGGAAAATAAATATTAATATTGGCTGTAAACATCAATTAATTAAACTCTTTCAGACATACACTGGCATTGATACGGTTTTTCAGAATGTCTTTTCCGAGTTGGCTGTTTATTCTGAAAATGGAAAAAAATCATTCTGGGAAATAAAAGGGGAATACGGAATCAATGGTTATAATACCGGCGATTATAAAGCGGAATTTACTATTGCAAAATATTTTAACAAGGATTCTTCAAATTGCTCGGCTTTAATTTTAAACGGCGGTATTTCAAATTCTACGCCCGAATATTTCCTGCAACATTACAAGTCAAATCATTTTGTTTGGAACAATGATTTCGGAAAATACAGCAAGGTATATTCGGGTTTGTCATTTTTATATAAAAGTCTGACGTTGAAAGTTGATTATTACATGCTGGATAAAATTATTTGTTTTAATGCATTTGCTTCTCCTTATCAGCTGAACTTGCCCGTAAATGTTGTTAAAGGAGAGGTCGTTAAAAATTTCAAACTCGGCAAATTTCATCTCGACAATCATCTCGTTTATCAATATTCCGATGCCGAAAATATTATAAGAATACCTGAATTTATTACAAAAAATTCATTTTATGTAAATTTTAAAATGTTTAGAAAAGCATTGCAGTCTTCTTTGGGATTTGATGTTTTGTATTATTCGGAATATTATGCAAACGCTTATATGCCTGCAACTTCAACATTTTATCCCCAGTACAAAAAAGAAACAGGTAATTATCCCTATGTTGATTTTTTCTTTATTGCAAAAATTAAACGTGCAAGGATCTTTTTAAAATCAGAACATCTGAATGCGGGATTTACCGGGTATGATTTTTATAATTTCTTTCATTATCCATCGTCGGCGCGAACATTCAAATTCGGCATTTCATGGATAATGCTGAATTAATATTCAGATGGTTAATTGTTAATGGTTATTGGTTAATTGTAAAAAAATCTTGAATCCCAAATCCTAAATCCCGAATCCTAAATAGAATTATGTATTCGAAATTTATCATAGCGTTTTTGGTAATTGTGGGCATTCTTTTTTTGCTTGATTTATATATTTATTTTGCTCTCCGTATTTTTTTTGTAATGTCATCACAAAAATCAAAGAAATTATTTAAAAAAACATTCTGGTCTATATCTGCTTTTTGTCTTGTTTTAAATGTTGTTGCTGTTCTTTCAAATCACGCTTTAGGCAGGAATTTCAGCAATTTCATTCTTGTCTTTTTCATCCTTGTTTACATACCGAAAATGTTTATGCTCATTCCTTTACTTCTTGATGATTTAAGAAGATTGGCAGTTTTTATTTTAAGAAAATTCGGGTTTGAAAAAATAAGCAGGTGGAAATTTCTTTTAAAAATATCTTTATATACCGGTATTTTGGTTTTTGTGTTGATAGGCTATTCTGTTTTTTTAGGAAATGATAATTTAAAAATAAGAAGACAGACAATTTATTTTAAAAATCTTCCTCCTTCTTTTAATGGTAAGAAAATAGCATTGTTTTCCGATATTCATTGTTCTAATGTGGTTATGAAAGGTACCGTGAACCGTGTAGTTGAAGCAATGATGAAAGAAAATCCCGATATAATATTTTTCCTTGGCGATCTGGTTGTTTATAAAACTTCGGAAACTGAAGAGTTTCTTGATATTTTTAAAAAAGTAAAAGCGCCGCTCGGTGTTTATACTGTTTTAGGAAATCATGATTATGGAGATTATTCATACTGGAAATCAAAAAATGAAAAAGAAAAAAATCTTGAGGATTTAAAAAAAATAATTAAAGATGTTAGCTGGGATTTATTATTAAATGAAAACAGGTTGATAGGAATTGAAGGAGATACAATAGCTGTCATAGGAATTGAGAACTGGGGGCATATTCACAGATTTCCAAAGAGGGGTGACATAAAAATTGCAAGCAAAGGAGCCGAAAATATACCTTTTAAAATTTTATTATCACACGACCCGAGTTTCTGGAAAGCAGAAATACTGACAAAATACAAAGACATTAACATAACTTTTTCCGGTCATACTCATGCTTTTCAGTTCGGATATAAAACCGGAAAATGTAAATGGAGTCCTTCGGAATATTTATATGAATTCTGGGACGGATTATATAATGTGGGAGAACAATACCTTTACGTAAACAGGGGAATGGGAAATGTGGGAATACCTGGGCGGTTTGGAATGTTTCCGGAAATAACAATAATTGAGTTAAGAGTAAAAAAATAGTTCTCGGTTTTTAGTTCTCAGTTTTCAGTTGTTCACATGTATCGGAAAGAATAAGTTTTTCAATATCTTCAGTTTCGTAAGCATCCTCGATTTTATGATTTCCAATTCTTGTTCTGCGGAGGGCAGAAAGGTAAGCTCCGCTTTCGAGGGCAATGCCGAAGTCGCGTGCGAGTGAACGTATGTAAGTTCCCTTGCTGCAAACAACTTTAAATTCAACTTCAGGCATTGAAATTTTTGTAATTGTAAATTCGGAAATTGTAATAAGCTGTGATTTCATTTCTTTTTCTTCACCTCTTCTTGCATATTCATAAGCTCTTTGTCCGTCGATTTGTTTTGCGGAAAATATAGGAGGAACCTGTTCGTATGTTCCGGTAAGTTTTTTTGAAACCAGAAAAATCTGCTCTTTGGTAATATGATTTACAGGAAAAGTTTTATCAACGGGTTTTTCCATGTCGTAGCAGGGAGTGGTGGCGCCAAGTGTGAATGTTCCCGTATATTCTTTCTCGAGATTCTGAAATTCAGATATTTTTTTTGTGAATTTTCCGGTGCAGATAATCAGGAGTCCTGTGGCTAGCGGGTCAAGAGTTCCGGCATGTCCGACTTTTATTTTCTTATTATATTTATGTCGTAATTTTTTTTTAACTAAACCCACAACATCGAAGGATGTCCATCTGTATGGCTTGTTTATTAAAAGAAATTCTCCTTCTTCAAAATTGAAATCCATCAACCGAGGATATTTAATTTATAACCGAGCGAGAGTAAAATTAAAATTATGGTTCCGACAATTATCCTGTAATATCCGAAAAATCTGAAACCATATTTTACGAGAATTGAAATAAAGAATTTTATGGCGAGCATTGCAACAATGAATGCAACGATATTTCCTATGGCAAGAATGAGGATGTCTTTTTGTCTTATGTTTTCATAAACTCCGAAAAGTTCCAGTACCGTTGCCGCAAACATAGTAGGCACTGCAAGAAAAAAAGAAAACTCGGCGGCATTTTTTCTGTTAAGCTTTTGGGTAAGTCCGCCGATGATTGTTGCTGCAGAGCGCGAAACGCCCGGAATCATTGAGATTGACTGAAATATGCCTATTATAAAAGCAGATAAAAAAGAAATTTTTTGTTCTTCTTCTTCTTCTTCTTCGTTTCTCAACAAATTATCAATGAAGAGAAAGATTATTCCTCCGATAAGTAATGAAAAAGCAACAACTACAACATTTCCGAGAAGCGATTCAATATAACCTTTGAGAAAAAAACCTATGACAGCCGCAGGAATAAGAGCTATAAATAATTTGTAATAAAAATCAAATGTCTGAAAAAATCTTTTCCAGTATAAAATTACAACCGATAATATTGAGCCAAACTGTATGCTAACCGTAAATACTTTTACAAACGAAGTGCTTGGAATTCCAAGTAATGATTGGGTTATAATCATGTGTCCGGTGGATGAAACGGGAAGAAACTCGGTAAGTCCCTGTACTATGGCAACAATCACGGCCTGAAAAAACGACATTGAAATTATCTTTAAGTATAAAACTGGCTTTCTACTCCTCTTTTTTTCTGTTAAATCGTTTCATTATTGCAAAAACTTCAATAACAAAACCGGCTACGATAAGTACAGGAGCAAGTGTAATTCTTCTGAAACTAAAAACTTCGGGATTAAAAACATTGGGGTCGCTTACTGCACCGCCCGTCATAAGCAAATAACCAACTGCCAGAAATGCAATACCGATAAGCATCAGAATGTAATTTTCTTTTGAAAAAACAAAAGAATCGTTCTGAGTTTCTTTAATAGTCTTGTTTTCCTTTATGTTTTTATTTTCTTTTTGTTTCATATTGTTTTCTGATTTTTAAAAGATGACAAAATTGCAAAAATAAATTTAAAAATAATATAAATCATCGGTTTTAAGCCGTACATATTTTCTGACTGCAAAAATTGTTGAAATGTATGATATGATCAAACCCAGCAAAACCACTATTCCGAATACTTCGGCAAAAACATTTATTTCGTTCATGTCCATTAATTCGGGTATCTCATTTACAATTAAATAAATTGTTCCGGAAAAAAGAAGAATTGCAATCAATGCTCCGTAAAGTCCCTGAGTTATGCCTTTCAGCACAAATGGTTTTCGCACAAAATGCTGTGTGGCTCCGACCAGCATCATGCTTCTGATAAGGAAACGTTTGGAATACACCGAAAGCCTGATGGTATTATTTATTAAAGCTATGGAAATTATAAGCAGGATAATGCTGAAAAATATCAGAACGATACTTATCTTTCGTATCTTATCGTTTACGAGATTAATAATGGATTTCTGATAAAAAACTTCTTTTATGTTTTCATTTTCAAGTAATTTTTTTTCAATAACAGAAATACTTGCGTTATTGGCAAATTCAGCTTTAAGTCGTATGTCAATAGAAGGGAGCAAGGGATTATATCCGAGTGTTTTAATGAAATCTTCGCCAAGGTCTTCTTTTAATTGCATTGCGGCTTCTTCTTTTGTAACATATTTGCTTGAACGCACAAAATATGAAGAATCAAGATGGGCTTTGAATTTAAGAATGTCGCTTTCGCTGACATTATCTTTAAAAATAAGGGAAACATTAACATTTTCTTTTACATAATCGGATAATTTTTTTGCATTAAGCAGTATTAATCCCAATAATCCGAGCATGAAAAGAACAAGAGCTATACTAATAACCGACGATAAATAAGTTGTACGTAATCTTCGTCTGGCAAATTTTTCTTCTGATGACAACATTGGGAAAAAAGTTTTTCGGTTTCAAAATTAAATGAACGTACAAACATACTCAAATATTTCGGAAAATAAATTATATAAATAACTTTAACGGCATATTTTTTATTTAACTAAATTTGTAAAATTTTAAAAAATAAAGAGTTTTGAAAGTGAAGGTCGGATATTTAACATTATTGCTGGCGTTTTTATTTGGTTGTCAGGTAAGTAAAAAACTTGAGTATGACCAGTATTTGCTTACAAAAAATATAATCCGTAATAATAATAAAGAAATTTCAAATGATGAATTGCTGAAAGTTGTTAAGCAAAAGCCAAACAGAAAAATACTCTGGTTTGTACGTTTTCATCTGACAGTTTACAACATGTTTAATCGCGGAGAAGAAACAAAAGTAAAAGAATGGTGGAAAACAACAATAGGAGAGGAGCCGGCAATTTTCGATTCTTTATCAATGGTTACTTCTTCAAAACAAATTACAAAATATCTTCAGGCAAAAGGATATTTTAATGCAGCAGTCAAAGATTCGGTTCAGCACAGGAAAAACGTAAAAAAGAAAAGAGTTTGGGTACATTATATTATTAAAGCCAATGAGCCTTATAAAATAAGGAATGTAAAATATGTAACTGATGATGAATATATCAAAAATATAATTTTGAACGACGCTATAAATTCAGTAATAAAAAAAGAAAGTAATTATGATGTTGATGCATTTTCAAGGGAAAGAGACAGGATTACAACACTGCTGAAAAATAACGGGTATTTTTATTTTTCGAGAGAATACATTTATTTTAAAATTGACAGTTCTTTGCAAAGCCATCAGCTGGATGTTACTGTTGATATAAAAAATATAAGTATTAAATCCCCGAAAAATGCCGATTCGGCGGTTTCCGAAAAACACAATCAGTATTATATAAATAAAATAGAAATACAGACTTCTGCTTCACTTTCGGTTGTTGATACCGTGAAATATGATACACTGCAAACAGGTGATTATACATTTATATTTAAAAATAAACTGAGATATAATCCTCAGGCAATTACTCAATGTCTTTTTGTTAAGAAGGAGCAATTGTTTCACATTAACACGACTGAACAAACATATAATAAACTCTCGAATACACGGGCATTTAAGTTTATAAATATTCAGTTTAATGAACCGGTTTACGATTCTATTAAAAACAATCAGGACAAACATTATCTGGATTGCAGGATTCAGCTTGTACCTTCAAAAGCGCAGTCGTACTCAATAGAAGCGCTTGGGACAAACTCCGCGGGTAACCTTGGAATAGCAGGCAACTTAATATATCAGCATAAGAATATTTTCAGGAATTTTGAAATTTTTAATTTTAAAATAAAGGGAGGAATGGAATTTCAGAATTTGAATTTAGCTGAAAAAAGTGAATTGATAAATCAATACCTTCCTTTCAATACATATGAATACGGCTCGGAAATGAGTTTAAGCATTCCCGGATTTCTTCTGCCCGTTAGTTCCGATAAATTTTCAAAATCATCATATCCCAAAACCCTTCTGAGCATAGGATATAACTTTCAGCAGCGTCCTCATTTCTGGCGTTCAATTACAAATGCGGTTTTCGGTTACGAATGGAAAGAAACGGAATTTAAAAAACACATAATTAACCCTGCCGAATTGAATATCGTCAATATTTTCAAAGATGATTATTTCAATAAACAGATAAGTGACACAAGAGATTTGTTGATTATTAACAGCTATCAGAATCACCTGACAACCGCCACAAATTACAGTTTCATTTTCAATAATCAGGATATTAATAAAGAGAGAAATTTTACTTACTTCAGGGGAAACATTGAAGTTGCGGGGAATTTACTGAGAGGTATAAATAATATCGGAGATAAGTTTTCATTAAATAAATTTCTTGAAACAAAAGAAGACAGCACGGGAGTATATAGTATATTCGGAATAAATTATGCTCAATACATTAGAACCGATGTGGATTACAGGTATTATAATATTATAAATAAAACATCGCTTGTTTTTCGCTTGTACTCGGGAGTTGGAGTTACTTATGGAAATTCAAGTGTTATGCCGTTCGAAAAAAGTTTCTGGCTTGGCGGAGCAAATAGTTTAAGGGCATGGCACATGAAAGGAGTTGGTCCGGGTTCATATTACGACAGCCTGGGAACAGGTTATGACAAAACAGCCGACATGGCCCTGGAAGGAAATCTTGAATACAGATTTAAAATTTACCGCATTCTTGAAGGAGCTGTTTTTGCCGATGCCGGAAATATATGGCTTTTGAAAAAAGACAGTTTGCGTGTTGGAAGCGATTTTGAATTTAATCGTTTTTATAAAGAAATTGCACTCGGTACAGGTCTCGGATTTCGTTTAAACTTTTCTTATTTCATAATTCGTTTCGATGGTGCAATACCTTTGAGAGATCCCAAATTACCCGAATATAAAAGATGGATAGGAAAAAACCTGACTACGAAATATATAATTTTTAACTTCGCAATAGGATATCCGTTCTGATAAACCAAACCTGACAGAGTCGTCAGACCTGTCAGGGTTTAAAAAGATAGCAGATAGCAAAAAGCAAAGAGTTTTTTTATTTTTTTTTATTTTTTCTATTTGCTTTTTGCTGTTAAAATTTATGTCTCGTAAATTTTATTTCACCACTTCACAAATTACTACCGCATACGCAGCAACTCCTTCTTCGCGTCCTATGTATCCTAATTTCTCGGTAGTAGTGGCTTTTATTGAAATATCACCTTCGGGAATTCCGATAACTTCAGACAATGCTTTTTTCATTTGAGGAATATATTCGCTGATTTTGGGTTTTTGCAAACAAATTGTAGAGTCAATATTTCCGATTTTATATTTTTTTTCTTTGAGAAGTTTTACAACTTTTTTCAAAAGAATTTTACTGTCAATATTTTTATATTTTGCAGAGTTGTCGGGAAAATGGAAGCCTATGTCGCGGAGGTTTGAGGCACCGAGAAGAGCATCGCAGATTGAATGAATCAGAACATCGGCATCGGAATGACCAAGAGCTCCTTTTGAATGTTTGATTTTTATTCCGCCTAAATAAAAATCTCTTTTTTCAACTAATTTGTGAACATCAAATCCAAAGCCTATTCTGACTTTCATTACAAACGGGTTTTAAAAGGGATAAGAAAGAATAACTTATTTATTTTCGTTATTATTTTGTTCTTTAAATGCTTCAAAGTCGAATGTCAGGGAGAACCTGAGAGTGTTGGCAAGAGGACTTTTAACGTCTGAAGAAGCAGGAATTAAGTATGCGAAATCCAAACCGAAAACACTGTACTTTATGCCTGCGCCGAGTGTGAAAAACTGACGGTTTCCTTTTGTGGGATGTTCGTAAAAATAACCTCCTCTGATTGCAAACTGCTTGTCGTACCAATATTCAAGACCAACAGAATAAATTATTTCGTGTAATTCTTCCTTACCTCCTCCGGGTGCATCGGAAAATGAATTGAACATTCCATTTACGATAGATACATCGGGCAGCCTATGTGTAATAGAATCAGGGTTTGGAGTAGGTACTAATAATTTGTTCACATCGAAAAGAAAGCTTATTGTATTGTAATCGTCTAGGTTCATTAAAAGTGAAGGTCCTAGTTTAAGATTAATCGGGATAAAATCTCTTTCAGCTGATTCTGTATATGATATTTTTGCCCCGATATTTGAAATATTTATTCCTGCAGCAAAAACCGCATCCTGGTTTCCGATAGTAATTTCTTTATGATAATATGATGAAATATCAGCTGCAACTGATTGTCCGGCGTGAGTTGACTGGCTTCCCACAAATTGTCCGCTTGTTAAATTCGAGTAAATATAACGAAATGTGATTCCGCCTGATAAATCTTCAGATAGTTTTCTTGAATAAGCTATGTCAACTGCAAACTCATTAGGTCTGTATTGTCCTGTAACATTTCCTACAACATCGGTAAAAGTTATATCGCCAAGTGAAAAGTATAGCAATGATGCACTTAGTGTTTGCATTTTATCCAATCGTTTATAGACCGATAAATAAGCAAGATTGATATCGGGAACCAATGCTCTGAGCCATGGACTGTAAGAAATTCCAAAGCCCATGTTTTTTTCTATAAATGCAAATTTTGAAGCGTTCCAGTGATTTGAAAATACATCGGGAAGAGAAGAAACTCCGCCATCGCCCATTCCTCCGGCTCTTGCATCGGGAGCAATAAGCAAAAAAGGTACTGCTGTTGTAATAGTATTAACCTGTCCGGCTAATTCACTTGTTGAAATTTGAGTGAATCCCCTTTCTGCAATTATTGTCAGCAGGAATAAAAATAAGAGATTTATTTTCAGAAGTAATTTCATATTTTAATTAAACGCAAATATATAAAAAATATTTTATAATATAACTAATTTTTCATATTTCTCGGCAACAGAGCCATTATTTGAACGGACTTTCAAATGGTAAATATAAACTCCTCTTCCGATCTTATCACCATAGTCATCTGTTCCATCCCATACAATCTGGTCGAAGTCAACTCTGAAGCCCGCCGTTTCAACGGTTTTGTCAATTGTTTTGATTAATTTACCTGAAACCGTAAATATTTTTACCTGTACGTTTAATGAGCAGCAGGGTTGATTATGCTCAAAATAAAATGAAGTATGAGTTGTAAACGGATTGGGATAATTCAGTACATGCTCGAGTTTTATTTCTGCCGACTTTGCTACAACAAATTCAGTATATGCTTCAGATGAATTGTTATATGTGTCCCATACTTTTAACTTGAGTTTGTGTTTCCCTTCAGGCAGATCGCTGAACTGATAACGGACTTTGCCTTTCTGATAACTGTTGAGGTCGGCTTCATAAAAATCGTTCAAAACAAATGAGTTTTCTGCATCATCGTCGAGGGTTGCCACAACATCATGTCCTATGCCGTTACCAACAGTGTTTATTCCATTTGAATCACACAGGAAAGCAAGCAAAATGGGATTCTCATTTGTAATACCCCCTAAAACAAATTTATCATTATTAAGAAATAAGTTTATGTTTGGTCCTGCATTATCCGGCGGAGCATTATTATTTGAGCCGCCTACAATTATATCTTTATTATATCCTTTGGCATCGTCGTTTTGTGAAGCGGCATAATAGCTTAGCTTTCCGTTTCCATATTGATAAGATATGTCTTTAGGAACAACAAAAGTAAATTTATAATGTCCGTTTGTTACAGAAGCTTTTCCTTTATATAATACATTTTTCTGGAGCTTGAAACTTGTAATTAAACTGTGTTCATCTTGTCCAAGTGTTGAAATTGTTGAGTATTTATCATATACGGTAGGGTAAATAATGCCGTTGAAATTGTTCAGGGGTTGCCCTAATGTGTCAGTCAAATCACCCTGAATGGTAACTTTTGAAAGTGCTTTTAGAGTATCAGAAAAAGAAGCAGTAGTTATTTCATATTTAGGCATTGCTAATTCCAGTGAAGGGTCCCCGAGTATTGTAAATACTTTATTATTAATACTTATCCCTGACAGTCCTTTTGCTAACCTCACTGCATCACCAAGCCGCGGATATCTGCCATCGTTCATTTTAGCGAAAACATTTCTATAAAAATTCATATTCAGCACATAGTTTGACTGAGAATAAGCCAGGCGGGTTGTTGTAAAAAGCGCTACCCCGCCTCCTGCAGGATTTAAAAATACAAATTCTCCTGCTGATACCTGATCAGGGTTGTCATAATAACTGAACTCACATGTGGCAGTTATGAACACAGGCATATTATAAAAATTTTTCCAACTGTTTACATCCGAAATTTCCACAACACGTTCATGCGACAAGCCAATTGGACCTCCATGTCCAACATAATTCAATATTAAAGCTCCTTTTTCAACTCTCTGGTTTATGGCATTTGTAACTTCAGGGTAACGCTGTCCTCCCGGAGTTGATTCCTGTTTATAAGAATCAAAATATATTTTTTCAATGTTGAAATTTTTATAAGCGGTATCTACGTATTTGGCCATTAGCTCTGTCTGAGTTAAATGTATATTGTCGTCATCGTCATCAGCTACAAAGCATAATATGTTTCTCCATTCTGCATAATTTGATATGCCGTTTGATGAAGAGCAATCGGTACCTGCGGTTTGAAGCTCATTGTATTTTACCGAATATCTGATGGTTTTGTCAACTGCATTTTTTGCTTCATCAGAAGAAGTAACAGGAAAACGTCCTACTCCTACATCAATATAACCATATGCATCCATTCCTTCGCTGTCATCCATTAAAGCGTAAAAATCATCTGAAACATAAGAAGTGGTTGTTATGAGCGAACTTGCTGCTTCGTATGCAGGAACGTAGTTTGTATTATTTTTCAGACGGCTTTTATAATCGTATGATCCGTCACCGAACAATAATAGATATTTTGGGAGTTCCTCTGGTGATAAAGCTTTGTCATATAACATTTTTACAAAATCTCTAATTGCTGAAACATCCTGCGAACCTGATGAAAACTCATTATATATCTGCTGAGTGGTCACTGTAGCTACACTGAAGTTGTCATTACTTCTGCGAAAATCAGCCAGCCTGTTGGCCTCACCAATAAATAACTGAGGTGCTACAATTACCAAATCAATTTTGCTTAATGAATGTAAATTCTGATTTGGTACTGAACCATAAAAGCTTGCCATATAATAAAATGTACCGTCGAAAGAAATGAATTCTTTAAGAGAATCGTTTGCAACCCTGAAAGTTAGAGCTCCCGAATTATAAGTTGTTTCCTGCGCTTTAGGTTCAAGAGGATTTGTAATATCCCATACAATAAGGTTGGGATTTGAAGCAGATAAATGAAATTCGGAAATATTACCTGCACCGGCAGATAAGGCATCTCTGAAAGAAAGCTGATTTCCTGACATCATAAGATTTCTTCTTGTATTAATCTCAATATAATCGAGCCAGCCAGTTGTGCCCGAACTTGTCATGGCGATGTTGACATAAATTATGGATGATGAGGGTTTGAAAAATATTTCCGAAAAACCTTCTTTAGCAGCTTCACTATCACTACATATTCCTGTTGTTATCACATCTGTGTTTCCGTTTGCATTTACTTCAAAAACTGTATTTCCGCTGAAAGTTTTTCCTGCAACTTTTGTATAAACCTTAATGTTTGAATTTGCATCAATGTTAGGAAAAGAAAAGGAAAAGAGATATGAATTTATCTGTTCAAAATATTCTCCAAACCATTGCTTGCCAGATTTCCATAGGTTTAGTGAATCTTTTTCATGATATAAAAAATCATTAAAAGTGGTTACGGTATTTGTTGGCGCTGAAGTGTTTGAAGTTTGCACCGAAACTCTTTTCCCCGCTCCAAGGTCAGTTGTAAGAAAATAATAAACTTCATTTGAATAAATATTGTTGGAATGATTGAAATACCCAGATGATTTGTCGTATGACCATTTGTTCGGTGACTGTCCGTAAAATAAAATGTAATCACCTGCATCGAATTTACCGTCGCTTTCACCGCTTACAAATATTGCATTTTCAGCCAAATCATCAGGACGGGAATATGAATTGGCTTCGGGAAGCATTCTGCCTCCGTTGCCATAAATTCTTATGTTTCTTGGGTCAATTGAAGCAACTTCAATTCCGAGCTTTGCTAATTCGTCGTATGTTATTTTGTATATGCCATTATAATAGGTTCCTATTTTATACCATTTGCCTGTGGCAAGAACAGAATTCTGGGCATAGGTATGTCTCATTTTACCTGCTATGGCAGAATAGCTTGGTGTTATTTCTACCGATAATTCAAATGAAACCAGCTTTTCTAATTTATTTGTGGTTGGATTTTTTCTAATGGGAACAAAGGAAACAAGCACATAAGGAATTTTTCTTTCAATTAAAACATCCGATTTTATTAATATGTTACCAATTATTTTATCGAGGTTGTTTATTTGTTTCAGCTCTGCATCGGTAAAAGGAACATATGTTTCATTTATGAATTTTGTCTTTATGCTGACATCCGGGCTTTCGGCAGATATTCTCTCGTTAAAGACAGGCAGGTCAAACTCATTGTAAGTCGCATCATTAAAGGAGAGAAGGATTACCTTGTAGTCATCTGAAAATTTTTCCTGGTGTATACTCCAACTTAATTCTTTTTTTATTAGTTTTGTAAAAGCATACGTATGCCCCAAAAAAAACAGCGTTAATATATAAATGTATAACCTTTTTCTCATAAATAATTAAAAATATTTGTTAAAACACTTGTTTTTTGGATAAATTATTATTATATTTGAATTGTTGTTTAATTTTTGATTTTCGAAAAATGTTTTTTTATAAAATTATTCATTATATAATGTAACAAAAAAAATTAGAACAAGTAAAAGAGACAATAATTTGTTTAGCATTTTTAAAACGACTTTTTACTTTTATTATTGTTTTTATTTAAAAATTTGTTTTTTTAATATTTTATTTTGTATTATTGTATTCTGAAATAAAAAAAAATATGTTTAAGCGAACTTCATACATAATTTTAACGATATTTTTTCTTGCATTAGGCACGAAAACGAGTTTTTCACAAGATCCTGAATTCACTCAGTATTATGCCAACCCGTTGTATTTAAATCCTGCCTTTGCCGGCTCGATTATGTGCCCGAGGTTGGTTTTTAATTTTCGCGACCAATGGCCTAATATTCCAGGAACTTTTGTAACATATAGCACTTCGTACGACCAGCATGTAAATAGTTTGTTCGGCGGAATAGGTATTATGATATATAACGACAGAGCAGGCGAAGGAACAATTAACACTACTTCTGCAAGTTTTATGTATTCGTACAGAGGAGAAGTCTCAAAAAACTTTTCAATTAAAGCGGCATTACAGGCAACTTACGTGCAAAAAACCCTCGACTGGGATAAGCTTACATGGCCCGACATGATTAATCCAAAATATGGATTTATAAATTTAACTACCGAAAAGAAAATTGATACCAGAGTTTCTTATCCTGATTTTTCAGCAGGATTACTCGGATACTCCGATATGTTTTATGGAGGAGTTGCTGTTCATCATCTTACACAACCAAACGAAACATTCTTCAAACAAAAAAGTAATCTGCCCCGAAAATATACTGTGCATATAGGAACTATCGTTCCGATGGAAGGCAGAAGAAGAAAACACAGAAAAAGACTGAAGCCCGAAGATCCTGTGTTTTCACCCAACATTTTATATCAGCGCCAGGGCGAGTTCAGCCAGTTCAATTATGGTTTTTACTGTACAAAATATCCCGCAGTTGGCGGAGTATGGTTCAGACAATGCCCCAATAATGCAGACGCATTTATTGTTATGGTTGGTTTTATTCAGAACAGTTTTAAATTCGGATACAGTTATGATTTGACTATTTCTTCTTTAACTACTGCAACAGCAGGAGCACACGAAATTTCCCTGTCAATGATGTTCCCATGCAGCCCTAGGAGGAAAAGAGCAAGAGTAATTATGTGTCCTTCATTCTAATCGTTAATACTAAAATTCTATAATCATGAAAAGAAAGTATTATAATTTATTTGTTTTGCTGGTGATAGTGTTTTCTGCAATGATTTATACATCATGCAGAAAATCTGTTTCTAATACTACCGGCTGGGAATACAATAATCCAAAAAATGGCGGATTTGAAGTGGTTCCTTACGAAGAACAGGAAACAGGTCCTGGTCTTATTCTTATTGAAGGCGGTACATTTGCAATGGGCAGAACCGAACAGGATGTGCTTTATGACTGGAACAACATTCCAAGAAGAATTACCGTATCTTCATTTTATCTGGACGAAACCGAAGTTACAAACCTCGATTATCTCGAATATTTATATTGGCTGGGAAGAGTTTTTGGTGCCGATTATCCTGAAGTAATTAAAAAATCAAGACCCGATACTCTTGTATGGAGAGATAAACTTGCGTACAACGAACCCTATGTTGACTATTATTTACGCCATCCTGCATACCGCGAATATCCGGTTGTTGGTGTTAGCTGGCAGCAGGCAAGTGATTATTGCCAGTGGAGAACCGACAGGGTAAATGAAATGATTCTTATAAGAGAAGGTATCTTGAAATTTGACCCTAACCAGCAAAATGAAGAAAATTTTAATACCGAAGCATACCTTGCCGGTCAATATGAAGGATTGGTAAAAAGCGACCTTATAGACCTTAACCCTAATGGTACAGGAACAAGAAAAGTAAGAATGGAAGACGGAATATTTTTACCTAAGTACCGTTTGCCAACCGAAGCCGAATGGGAATTTGCTGCATTAGGACTTATCGGAAATACAATATATGAACGTATTACAGAACGAAGATTGTATCCATGGAACGGGCACGGAGCCAGAAACCCTGATGATAAATACATAGGTGAATTTTTTGCCAATACAATGCGCGGCAGAGGTGACTATATGGGTGTTGCAGGACATCTTAACGACAATGCCGATGTTACTTCCCCGGTTACCGCTTATTGGCCGAATGATTACGGATTATACGGAATGGGTGGAAATGTTTCCGAATGGGTAATGGATGTTTTTCGTCCTCTTTCCCCCGAAGATTTTTCTGATTTCCGCTCTTTCAGAGGAACCAGATTTCAAACTCAGGTTAGAGATGAAGAAGGAAATATAGCTGAAAAAGACAGTCTGGGAAGAATTAAATGGAGAGATGTTGATTCATCTGAAACAAATGAAAGAAGAAATTATAAAAAAGCAGATAATATAAATTATCTCGACGGAGATTATAATTCAAGTATATTCTTTAATAACGAAGAGAAAAAAGAAGAACCACAGGAAAAATGGATGTATGATTATGGCATAACTTCTTTAGTTAATGATAAAGCAAGAGTTTACAAGGGTGCAAGCTGGAGAGACAGGATATACTGGATATCACCTGGAACAAGAAGATACCTTGATGAAAAATTATCTACTGACTATATAGGATTCCGATGTGCAATGACAAGAGTAGGAAGCCCTACAGGTTTTTAAATAAATAACTTTTAAAATTCAACCCCGGATGTTATCTTTGTCCGGGGTTTTTTTTTAAATACCCGATTATGGAAATAAAAGAATTATATTCTCTTTACCAGGCTTATTCTGCAGTATGCACGGATAGCCGCAGTATCGTTGAAAATTCAATATTCTTTGCTCTGAAAGGAGGAAATTTTAACGGAAATGAATTTGCTGAAACCGCATTGGAAAAGGGATGTAAATATGCAGTGATTGATGAGGAGATTTATAGAAAAGATGAAAGATATATTCTGGTTGATGATACATTGAAAACCCTTCAGGAGCTTGCAAAATATCACAGAAAAAATATTGACATTCCTGTTATCGGAATTACGGGCACAAACGGTAAAACAACAACCAAAGAACTTATCAGCGCTGTACTCGCCGAAAAATATAAAGTCGTGGCTACGGTTGGAAATTTAAATAATCATATAGGCGTGCCGTTGACAATACTATCGGTAAAAGAAGAGCATGAAATTGCAATTGTTGAAATGGGCGCTAACCATATTTCCGAAATAGAAGGTTTGTGCGAAATATCTCAACCCGAATACGGAATAATAACAAATATCGGAAAAGCACATCTCGAAGGATTCGGAAGTCTTGAAAATATTATTAAAGCAAAAACCGAGCTTTACGAATTCCTGAAAAATAATGACGGAATTGCATTTGTTAATGCTGATAATCCATTGCTTGTTACTGCTTCGGAAAATGTTCCGAGAAAAGTTCTCTACGGAAAAGATACGGCGGAATTTAAAGGAGAATTAATTGGTGCGGAACCATTCGTCAGCATTGCAATTGAAACAGAAAATAAAAAACAGGAAATTAAAACAAAACTTGCAGGTGAATATAATTTTGAAAATATTTTAGCTGCTGCATTTATTGGTAATTATTTCGACGTGGGAATAAAAAGAATAAAAGAAGCAATTGAAAAATATGAACCGCAGAATAACCGTTCGCAGATTTTAAAAACAAAAAATAATTTACTTGTTCTCGATGCATACAACGCAAACCCTTCAAGCCTGAAGGCCGCCCTGGAAAATTTTATTAAGATGAAATATGAAAATAAGGTTTTTATAATAGGCGATATGCTCGAACTTGGTAAGTACAGCGAAGAAGAACACAATAAAATAATTTCTTTTTTAAATGAAAACAATGTTAAGAATGTTCTTTTTGTTGGAAATGTTTTTTCGAAAATCAATAAAGTACCCGAATATAAAACTTTTGAAAACGTTGATACGGCATTAAATTGGTTTAAAACAAACAAAATCGAAAATTCTTCAATCTTCATAAAAGGTTCAAGAGGAATAAAACTTGAAAAACTTATTGATGCTTTTTGAAAAGCGATGTATGAAAAATCATACATTTTGTATGACATTTCAAACATTTTGTATGATGTTTCAGACATTAATATTTAAGCAACAATGAAATCCGGATACAAAGTCATCGGTCTTATGTCGGGAACCTCGCTTGACGGAGTGGATCTGGCTTTTTGTGATTTTATTTATGAAAATAATCTGTGGACGTTTAAAATTCTTAATGCTGAAACGATTAAATATTCTTCAGAATGGAGAGAAAAACTCAGGGGTTTAAACAAAAGAAATTCTTTTGAATTTATTCAGGCTCATGCTGAGTATGGAAAATATCTGGGAGAGCTTGCTAAAAGATTTATAAAAAAGAATAAAATTAAACCAGGTTTTGTTTCTTCTCACGGACATACGATTTTTCATCAACCCCAAAAAAAACTTACTTTCCAGCTTGGCAACGGTGCCGCAATAGCTGCAGAATGCGGATTAACAGTAGTCTGCGATTTCAGAACGCTTGATGTGGCTCTCGGCGGACAAGGCGCTCCGCTTGTTCCCATTGGCGATAAATTGCTTTTTCATGAATATGGTTTTTGCCTTAACATTGGCGGAATATCAAATATTTCTTTCGATAAAAACGGAAAAAGAATTGCCTTTGATGTTTGTCCTGCAAATATTGTGTTAAATAATCTTTCATTGCAATTGAACAAGGAATTTGATAAAAACGGTGAAATTGCAGCAAAAGGAAAAATAAATGAAAAATTATTATATGAACTGAACCGCCTTGCATATTATAAAATGCCGCCTCCAAAATCGCTCGGAATCGAATGGATTGAAAAAAATATTTTTCCGCTGTTGAAAAAAACAAATATTCCCGTTGAAGATAAACTTAAAACTTTTTGCGAACATATTGCAGTTCAAATTGCAGGTGTTACAAATTCAGTTAAAAAATCAACTTTATTGATTACAGGCGGCGGCGCTCATAACAAATACTTAATAAACAGAATAAAAAAATTATCAGAATCAGAAATAATTATTCCCGAAAAAAATATTATTGATTTTAAAGAAGCATTAATCTTTGCTTTTCTCGGAGTTCTTCGCATGCGCAATGAAGTAAACTGTCTCAAATCAGTTACGGGCGCCGAAAGAAATAATACCGGCGGAACGGTGTTTTTAATGTAGAACAATCGAACATTCGAATAATCGAATATGTTTGCCGGCAGGCAGTGTCCCACAAAGAAAAATCTCAAAAACAGCTAATACAACTTAGTGCAACTTAGAGTCCTTGTTGTGTCTTTGTGGCAATATTTTTTTTAAGAATAATAATATACGCAAATCAAGGGTTGAAATATAAAATTGCAATAAGTTCCGAAGGAACGAAATATAAAAACGCAGGAGGCAGTCCTGCGAAAAATACAAATACATTATTAAGGGCTGAAAGCCCGAAATGTAGAATCAATGAATTTATTAAATGGCTTAACATTTCGCCCTTTCAGGGCTTTGCTCTGTTTTTTGATTTTCACACATGACTTCGTCACGTGTTGAAACATTTCGGGGCTTTGCCCCTCCCATCTGATATATCATTAATCCGATAAAAACAAAAAATCAACTCTTGATTCGCATAATTTATTATTGATTAAAACCTTCTATAAAGTTTAAAACTCACGGAAAGTGCATTAAAGAGAATAATTTCATAATCTGTGAACTAAGCGAAGCGATATCATGAGCTCCTTTTTAATGAGATTATCTTTGCGAATAATCTGTGGCAAATTTAACTGCCTGTGGCGTTTCTTATAAAACATAGTTATGCGTGTGGTATTAATAAAAAGTTAATAAATAATCCTTCCTGCACCGACTTTCAACTTTTATAATAACTAATTTTGTTTATAACTGCAATCAGCAGATTAAAATGGATGAATTTATTGCCACATTCCGCAGATTACTTGATTTGAATTTTTTTGAAAATCCTACTCTTGATTGTTTGATTTTTTTTCTGGTCATTTTTTTCGGAATAATTTTCAGGAAACTTATTTCAAAGTTATTAAGCTCCGTACTTTACAGGATTTTTAAAAAATATTCACCCGACAATACAATCGGCAAATTTACTGCATTACTGCTGAGACCGCTGGAATTATTTACTTTGCTGATTTTTGTTTACATAGCATTTTCATTTATTAAATTTCCGTCATACTGGCATCTTGCTCCGCAAAGCGAATTCGGAATAAAAATGATTTTGTTGAAAGGATACCAGATTTTGCTGATTTATTCGATAATTGTCATTTCCCTTAGAATGGTAGATGCAGTAGGAGTTATAATGAGACACAGGGCTGCAAAAACCGAAACGAAATTAGACGACCAGATAGTGCCTTTTGTTGTCGACAGTTTGAAAGTTATTGCGGTGATCTTCGGCATATTTATTATTCTCGGTTCTGTATTTAATCTTAACATAACTTCATTGATTGCAGGTTTGGGGATCGGCGGACTCGCTGTCGCTCTTGCCGCTAAAGAATCAATAGAAAATTTACTTGGCTCTTTTACGATTTTTCTTGATAAACCTTTTCTGGTAGGTGATTTAATTACTGTCGGCAATGTTACCGGATTTGTTGAAAAAATAGGATTTCGCAGCACAAGAATCCGTACTCTCGATAAAAGCTATCTTACAATTCCCAATAAAAAAATGGTTGATTCGGAGCTGGAAAATATTTCAATGAGAACTTTTCGAAGGGTGATTTATAGAATTACTTTGACATTCGACTCAAAAACTGAACAGATTAATAATATTGTGAAAGAAATCCAGAAACTTATTGATGAACATAAAGAAACAAATGATGAGGGTTTGGCGAGATTTGAGGGATTCAGTGAAAATGGCATGGTTTTCAGAATTGAATATTTTATTGATACGAGAGAATGGACATATTATCTGAAAATCAGAGAGGAAATTAATTTAAAAATAATGGAAATAATATATAAAAATAATTGCAGATTTGCTCATACATCAAGAGAAGTATATTTACATAAATAAAAAAATAAAAGATTAAAAATTTATAAAAATTGGTTAATTCATTAATATATAATTCAGGACTAAAGTCCTTAATTTATGATGTGTTTGTATAACCCCAGACTTAAGTCTGGGGTTAATGGAAACCAGGCGGTATCGGGCTTTAGCCCTGATTTGTGAATTAACTAAAAAAAAGAAAAGTATTTACTAATTATAAACCAAAAAGAAAATGAGCTTAAATTTTTTATTACAGATTAACACGGTAACAGATACTGTCGTTAAATCGGTTCCGCAGCAGATTGTAACTGCCCCTAAAGTTGACGAACTAACCTTGCTTACCTTGATTATGAAGGGCGGTCCTATTATGATTCCGATATTCTTACTGCTTATAATCGGAATATATGTTTTTATTGAAAGATATATAACTATCAAAAAAGCTTTAAGGGTTGAATCTAATTTCATGAATAACATACGTGATTTTATTCACGAAGGAAAAATTGATGCCGCCAGAGCCCTTTGTAAAGGCTCAACAAGCTCAATTTCGAAAATGATAGAAAAAGGAATTTCACGCATCGGCAGACCTCTGAAAGAAATTGAGGAGGCAATTGAAAATGTGGGAAAATTTGAAATTTATCAGCTTGAAAAGAATCTTGCAATACTTTCAATCGTTGCGGGTATAGCGCCAATGTTCGGATTTATCGGTACAATCATAGGTGTTATTAAAATATTTTATGATATTTCTCTTTCAAGCGACGTGAGCATAGGAACTGTTTCTGCCGGTTTATATACAAAAATGGTGTCAAGCGCTGCCGGTCTGATGGTTGGCATTTTGGCATTCGTTTGTTACCACTGGCTGAACATAATGCTTGATAAAATGATTCACAGGTTGGAAAAAAATGCAATTGAATTTATTGACCTTTTGCAGGAACCTACAAAATAGTTTTCAGTTTAGAGTTTTCAGTTAAAAAAACAAAATAAAAATGAAACTAAGAAAAAAATCCAGATACAGCGTTGAAGTAAGCACTTCATCCATGAATGACATAATGTTCTTCCTGATGCTGTTTTTCCTTATTATGTCAACGCTTTTAAATCCGAGCATTGTAAACCTCACTCTCCCGAATGCAAAAAACGTTGAAAAGAAATATAAAAAAGAAATCACCATTTCTGTAACCAAAGACCTTAAGTATTACGTAAACAATACTGAAATAGGGTTCGGAAATCTTGAAAGTGTTTTGGCGGCAGAGTTGAAGAAAACACAGGATGCAACGGTTGTTTTGAGAGTCGATAATGTGCTTACAGTTCAGGACCTGGTTAACATCCTGCAAATAGGAAATAAGTTAAAAGTGAAAATGATTTTAGCAACAAAAGGAACAGATGGCTGAAAAATATGATTTCATATTAAAAAACAGGAAGGTTATTGCCGCAATAGGTACAATGTTTTTTTGCCTGTTGTTGCTTTGGATTTTCATATTTGTTGTTTTCCGCACTACCATACCTCCGTTTCCTGATGATGGGGGCGGCGGCGGCGGACTCGGGATTGAAGTCAACCTCGGAAATTCTGAAGAAGGAATGGGAATTATCCAGTCCGACCAGATAAACACTCCCGAATTCAGCAAACCTGTGGCTACTGAATCGTCAAAAAATGAAAAAATTTTAACTCAGGAAAGTGATGATGAATCTGCAAACATAAAAAATGATAATAATAAAAATCCCGATAAGGGTGCTGTAATTGCCAAGAACGATAACAAAAACGAAAAAAATGAAAATAAAGAACCCGAATTAAATCCGAGCGCCGACTTTTCGAAATGGAAAAAGAATAAAGGGACTAATCAGGGTGAAACCGGAAAACCTGGCGATCAGGGAAAACCGGGAGGAACAATTTATTCGAAAAATTATAAAGGTGATGGCGGCGGCGGTGATGGAACCGGTCCTGGTAAAGGCGGAGGTAAAGGACCCGGCGAAGGTTCCGGTGTTGGTCCCGGAAAAGGTCCCGGCGTTTCATACAAACTCGAAGGTCGTACAAAAAAAATCATGCCCGAACCGAAATATGATATCCAGGAAGCAGGAGTGGTGGTTGTAAATATTGTTGTTAACAGAGAGGGTAAAGTAATAAGAGCAACCGCAGGCGGTAAAAACACCACTACGACAAATGCAACACTTTGGAAAAGTGCGGTGGAAGCAGCTTTTAAAACCATGTTCTCTTCGAAACCCGATGCACCCGAAGAACAAAAAGGTTCAATAACTTATCATTTCATTCTGAATTAATTTTTATAACTGAAAACTGTGAACTGAAAACAGAAAACTCAGATGAATTACAGTCAAACCCTCCAGTATCTTTACGAGAAATTTCCGATGTTTCACAGGGTTGGCATTAATGCCTATAAAACTGATTTGAATAACACGATTGATATCTGCAACTTCTTTGGAAATCCGCAGGACAATTTTAAATCGGTTCATACTGCCGGAACAAATGGCAAAGGCTCGGTATCTCATTTTCTTGCTTCGGTTTTGCAGGAAGCTGGAGTAAAAACAGGTTTATTTACTTCACCTCATTTAAAAGATTTTCGCGAAAGAATTAAAATTAACGGAAAAGAAATACCCGAGAAATATGCTATTGATTTTATAGAAAAAAATAAAACCGAATTTGAAAAAATAAAACCATCGTTCTTCGAGATGACATTCGGGCTGGCTTCAAAATATTTTAATGATGAAAAAGTTGATGTTGCAGTAATAGAAACCGGCCTGGGCGGACGTCTCGACTCAACAAATATTATAACTCCGGTTTTATCGGTAATTACAAATATCAGCATCGACCATACAAATCTTCTTGGAACTACAATTGAAAGAATTGCAATGGAAAAAGCGGGAATCATAAAGCCATCTGTTCCCGTTGTTATAGGCGAAACACAGGAAGAGATTGAAGATATCTTTACAAATAAAGCTGAATCTCAAAATTCTCCGATTTTCTTTGCAGATGAGGAATTTGAAATAAAAAATCTGAGTTACAAAAATCAGAAACTTGTGATGGATGTGTTGAAAGATGAAGAACTAATATTTAATAGTCTGCAATCAGAACTCCTTGGATTTTATCAGGCAAAGAATATTGTGACAGCTTTAAAAGCAATAGACATATTAAATGAAAATGGATTAAATATTTCCGGTAATAATATTAATTCGGGAATTTCCGGCGTTATTAAAAATACGGGTTTGCTTGGCAGATGGCAGATGATTTCCGAAAAGCCGCTCACTATTTGCGATGTTGCCCACAATGCCGACGGAATAAGAGAAGTAGTTAAACAAATAGAACAAACAACTTACAACAAACTTCATATGGTTTTTGGAATGGTTGACGATAAAGAAACCGAAAATATCATGAATTTATTACCGAATGAAGCAACCTATTATTTCTGCAAAGCAAATATTCCAAGAGCTTTGAATGAAAGAGAATTGTTATTTAAAGCAAAAGAAATTGGGCTCAAGGGGTTGTCTTATTCTACAGTAAAACTTGCATTGGAAAGAGCTCGTCAGAACGCCGCTCCCGATGATCTGATTTTTATCTGCGGAAGTAGTTTTGTGGTTGCGGAAGTAGTTTAGAGTTTCCTGTTTTTAGTTTCCGGTTAAATGACACACTCCTGTTGTCCCCTCTCTGAGAGGGGACTCTGACTCACTTGCTTCGCTTTTTTATACTTTTGTTATTTATAGCACTGTCCGAAAGCCCTCTCTTGAGAGAGGGTTTGGGTGTGTGTCTTTTTATTATTCATTATTATTTGTTCAACTGCATGAACTCAAAATCACTTTTAAACACCGAATCGAGCGGAATGGAGTCGGGTTGCATAAGTTCGAATTTCGCGGGACCTTTAAGCTGAACATCGGGAACCAAGTTGTCGGCTTCTTCTTGTGAGATTTTCTCTTTTCTTAAAAGTATTTGCGCGATTATTCTGTAATACTCGGCAAGCCATTCAAGCAGGTGTTTATCCTTGTCAAAACTATATTTGAATAATCTCGGACGAGGGATAATGCTTGCCAGGTAAATATCTTCAGAAAGGGTAAGTTTCGAAACATCTTTGTTGAAATAATAATGAGCTGCTTCATTTGCTCCGTAAACCATAGGTCCCCATTCGATAATATTAAAATAAATTTCCAGCATTCTGTTTTTTGAAATAAGATTGTTGTTCTCAATAAGCCATACAATAAGCATTTCCTCGAGCTTGCGGGAAATTGTTTTTTTGCGGGTAAGAAAAAGATTTTTAACAAGTTGCATCGAAATTGTACTTCCTCCCCTTGCAAAGCGTCCTTCCTTTATGTTTGCAGCAATTGATTTCTTTATTGATTCTATTGCAAAACCTTTGTGCCATATAAAACCGCCGTCTTCATTTGTCATTACCACTTCTCTCAATAATTCCGGTATCTGCTCAAGTGTCCTGAAATTAGGATTTGCGGGACTTACTTCAAAAATTCTTACCGGTTCATCTTTGTTATAAGCAGTGTATGTGAATGGTTCATTAACGTATCTGAAATCAACTTTTCCGAATTGTATTATTTTAAAATCCTTCCTTTTAAGCTCCGATTGAAGTTTTACGGAATCCGGCAATGCTGTGTCAACAAAGAAGTTAAGATGGTATGATAATGTGCCTTTTACTTTTATCCCGTCGAGCTTTGAAAACAATTCTGCCGGCAATGAATCGAAAAAATCCTGCGCATTGAAATCTTTTTTATTTAAAATCAGAGTTATCTGTTTTGATGGCTTGGGTTTGTATTTTATATACGGATTAAAATTTATTTTATTGAAAACAACCGAAGTTGCGCTGTCAACTTCGTAATAATCACTACCTATATTTAAAAAATAATTGATTGAGACTTTTGTAAGATAAACATTATCGGAAGAAATTCGGGGGTGCTTTATAATTAAACCATTTGCGGAAAGTGTTCCGTCTAAGTTTAAAACTTTATTTGAAATACCGTTGTTCGAAAAGTTGAACTGAATGGTATCAAATGATACTTTCATATCGTATTTATTTTCAACAAAAGGAAATTTGACTTTATGCAAAAATGAACTTGAATATAATTTGAAAAAACATTGTTTTTTGCGGTTGTTCAGTTTGCCTTCTACAAGCCATTCGTAGTTTTCACCGGCATCTTTTATTTTTATTATTGTTTTAAAAGTGTTATCCGATATATTGAGATTATCAATGTAAAAGCCAAGACTTTTCTTATTTATAACAGTGTTTACGGTAAAATCATGAATTTTTATTTTATCGGGAACAAAACCGAAAATTGCATTCAGAAAGTCTTCTGTTTTTTCGGAGTAATTATAATTATCAGCAGTGGAAATTTCTTTTTTTACATTGGTTTTATTTACTAAAAAGGAATAATTGTCGGAAATGCTGTCGGCAACAATTTTTACGTAAGATTTATCAAGTTCAATGTCGCTGAAAGTAAGCTTGCCTAAAAGCATTTTCCATATATTTATTTTTGCAGCAGCGGATTCTACATTTATTAAAGTATCTTTATTTAAGGGCTTCAGGAAAATGTTATTAAGCACAATAGTATTGATTCCTCTGAACTTTACTTTTCCTATATTCAGTTCGGCATTGTATTTTGCCTTAAACTGATTTATTTTTTTGTTTACATATAAATTCAGAAAAAAGTTGCGGAATAGAAATGAAAGAAATAATACAAATATAAAAACAGCAACCGGCAGGTAAACTCTATAGATTAGCTTTTTGGAAAAAAAATTAATCATTGCAGGTGTAATTTAACTTATTTAACAATCACAGCATAGAGCTACTAGCCCCGAGCTACGAGAAAGCAAAAATTAACAACAAACAACAAACTACAAACAACAAACTTTTTTAAACATAATTAGTTCTTCCTCTCAGTCCGAAATATTTTTTCAGTGGTTTTGACACGGGCTTGAGTTTTTCGAGTATCATGAGCTCATATTTGTAATGTATTTTTGCATACGAAGGAAAATCGGTATGTTGTTTTATAGGCGTATTCATTATCTTTTCGAATTCCTCATCAGTCAGGTCGAACTTTTTAATGATGTATTTTTTATCTTCTGAAATTTCATCTTCAATATAAGGAGGCTTTTTCATTTCGGCAAGTGCGTTTTCCCTTGTCGTTTGCCCTGAGCATATTAAAGTTGACAAATGTGCTTTCCTTTTATCGATATTGAATTTTTTAGGTAAAATATACGACTGATAAAACTTCGTAAAAAGTGATTCGTTATGTTTGCCGCCGTAATCACGCCATCCGAGTTCATTTGTAACAATGGTCTTGGATTCATCTTTATTATAATTCACATAATTTAAAATGGGGAAAGTTCTTATACCAAGTAGGTTTATATAAGCGGCTTTTCTGAAATACCCCATTTGCGGAAAAGTTGAAATTCTTTCTTTTCCATAACAGCTGTGAATGGATGTTATATTGAGCAAATCACTTTTCCAGTGCACCCAGTTCATGGGCATGATTCCTTCTGTGGCGAAATTATGCCCGGTAATTATATAATCAACTTTATGTTTGGCTGCCAGCAAGTACAATGAAGCAACTATAGCATAGTCGGTAACGAGCTCAATATCCACTACCGATGCTTTAAGGAATGAAAGTTGTATATCTTTAAATTCCTCCCAGTTAATAACCCATGTATGCAAATCAAATCCAAGTTTACTTACAACGTATTCTATATTGCTCATTGCAAGTTCGGAATTCCATCCGTTGTCGAGGTGAACCAGCAAAGGCCGTAATCCGTATTGCTTTGCCAGATAAGCCGTATAAGTGCTATCAACACCTCCGCTTACACCAAGTATGGAATCATATTTTTTATTTTTGCCTTTATCTTTAATTTTCTTTATTATTTCGAGCATTTGTTTTTTGCCCAAGCTGTCACGGTGTATGATTTCTTTTGAGAATCTTTCGTACATTTTGCAGTAACTGCAAACACCGTCTTCATCAAATGTAATATCAGGATCATCGTTTGTATCCATTATGCAATGACTGCACATTTGATATTGACGGACTGCATGAACGGACAATGTTTTCCTGTAAATTTCGTAAATTAATTTTCCGACAACTTCAGGGTAAAATAAATTCCGGGCTTTGATTGAAATATCCTCCAGGTCATATTTGTCAATGTTCTCAATTGTCCTGCAAATGTTTTTCGAAAATGCTTCAACATCGCGCGGCGCCGACATCAGACCATTTGTTTCATTAATCAATTCCACAACGCCGTTGACGCTGTTGCTAACAACCGGACGGCCGCAGCAAAAACTTTCAATAATGATGCAGGGAAGATTTTCGGCATTTGAAGGGTGAACAAGAAAATCGGCTTCCTGAAGATAATCTGCTATTTCCTTTTTTGTCCTTTTGCCAAGAAATTCTATTTTGATATCAAAATCGTTTTTTTTCAGATATTCCTGTACTTCTTCAACATATTTTCCTATCCCGACAAATTTTACTTCAATTCTTTTCCTGTAATTTTCGGGCAATAGCTTATAAGCATCAAAAAACAAAACAGGATTTTTCGGACCATCCCAAACGGCGGCCATCAGAATCCTGATTTTATCGTCTCTTTTGTTCCTTGGAGAGTACTTGAATACTTCGTTTGCTACATTCGGAATCGGAATAATTTTATCTTTGTCAACGTGGTATTCATTTACAAGAACGCTTCCAAGTTGCTTTGAAACCGGCATTACATACTTTATTTCGGTTTTTTTAAACCATTCCCGTATTTCATTTTTTTCCTGAATTATCTGCTTTTCGGGCAGGTTATATATTCCTGTATGATAAAATGAACTGTGTTCGGTAACTACAAAAGGAATTCCTTTAAGCTGTTTCAGTTCGAACATGTCTTTTGTGGTGTTGGTATGAACGTTAAGGTGGCAAATGTCGATGCGGGCGGTATTTTTTATTTTCGCAATTAAAATATTATATGCAAGTTTTATTGATTTCTCGTAAATGCCGAATCTTCGCAAGGGGCAATAAATTATGGCATTATAAACAGTTAAGTTGCGTTTTTCTTCTTTTACGATTTTTATGCTGAAAGGAAAATGCTTCCAGCTTTTTCTGAAATCAACCCTTACATCAAAAACATTGGAATATAATGCAGCGGCTTCTGCATGCTCACGCATGAAGTTTCCGCATTCAAGCCACCATCCCTCAACAAAGAGTATGTTCATGTTTTATGAATTTGAAAATTAACAAACAAAAATAGGTATAATTTGCCAATTTGAAAATTTGAAAATGTGACAATTAAAAACAATTAATAATTTGTAAGCATAGTTGGCAATAGTAAAAACTCAAAGCAAAATAAAAAACTTTATGTTTTCACATTCACAAATTCACCATTTCACAAATTAATTAAAGATGTGCAGTATCGTGCCGCTCAGAGAATTATTGTATTCTTTCAATGGAGCAGTAGCAGGTTTCTGGTTTACCGAACCATCTGTTAAAATAAATTTTGAACCGCAGCAACTGTCAACGGCAATTATTCCGGATGATTCAACAGTAACCCTGCAACTGCCTGAAGGTTTGTAAGTACACGTTCTGTCATATGCCTTGAATTCGTCAATAGATCTTCTGTAAACAATAATTCCGTTTTGGTATGCTCCGCAATTACCTAAATATACCCATCCCCCAATATTATTAAGAACTGAAAAATCAACCGAATTCAAATCTATAACCACATCAACAGATACATTCGGAACTGTATTGTCTTTTTTGCAGTTTGTTGAAAACAATATAAAAATCAGGGTTATTAAAACAATTCTGAAAAATTGAAATGATCGCATTGATAAAATGTTTTCTATTTCCCAAAATTAAGAAAAATTCCAAGATATACGGATGTGTTTTATTTATAATTTCATTAACTTTGCAACGTACTTCAGAAATAAACATGAGTGAGCAGATAAAACATGAATGCGGCATAGCCTTAGTAAGACTGCTGAAACCGCTTGAATATTATCAGAAAAAATACGAAACTGCTCTTTACGGTTTGAACAAAATGTATCTCCTTATGGAAAAGCAGCACAACAGAGGCCAGGATGGCGCCGGTGTTGCCTGCATAAAATTCGACGCTGAGCCGGGGAGCGAATACATTAACCGCCTTCGTTCAAATTCTTCTTCTTCCATTAAAGAAATTTTTGATAAAATATATTCCGGTTTTGAACAGGTAAAGAACGAGTCGCCTGAATTATTGAGTAATGTAAACTGGCTTAAAAAAAATGTTCCTTTTACAGCCGAACTTTACCTTGGTCACCTTCGATACGGAACATTCGGAAAGAACAGCATCAAATATTGTCATCCTTTGCTGAGGCAGAACAACTGGATAACCCGAAACCTTGTCATTGCAGGAAATTTCAACCTTACAAATGTTGATGAACTTTTTGATATTCTTGTTCAGAAAGGACAGCACCCTTTTGAAAAATCAGATACAACTACAATACTTGAGAAAATTGGTCATTTCCTTGATAAGGAAGTTGAAAAAACATTCAGAAAACACAAAGACAAAGGACTTGACAATATTACAATCACAAAGAAAGTTTCTGAAAATCTTGATATTTTAAACGTTTTAAAAGAATCGTGCAAGAAATGGGATGGAGGATATGTAATCGCTGGAATGCTTGGACATGGTGATGCGTTTGTTGTCCGCGACCCTTCAGGCATCCGCCCTGCATTTTATTATCATGACGATGAAGTTGTGGTTGTAACTTCGGAACGACCCGCAATACAAACTGCATTTGATGTTCATTTTAAAAATGTAAAAGAATTAAATCCCGGAAATGCTTTAATTATTAAAAAAGACGGGCGTATAATAAAACAAGTATATAAAGAGCCCACTGAAAGAAAAGGATGTTCATTTGAACGCATATATTTTTCGAGAGGTACGGATGCACATGTTTATCAGGAAAGAAAAATGCTTGGCAAGTTGCTGAGCAGATATGTTCTTAAAGCTATTAATAATGATCTCGAAAATACCGTATTTTCATTTATTCCCAATACCGCCGAAGTGGCTTTTTATGGCCTGGTTGAGGGTATTGAAGATTTTTGTAATGAAATAAAAAAAGAAGAAATTCTAAAAGCAGGAAACAATTTAACGAAAAACAAACTTAATGAATTGCTGAAAATTCATCCGAGAGTTGAGAAGATTGCAGTGAAAGATGTTAAACTGAGAACTTTTATAACACAGGATAGTCAGCGCGAAGATCTTGTCGCCCACGTTTATGATGTTACATACGGAATAGTACGCGACCATATTGATACGCTTGTTGTTATTGATGATTCAATTGTTCGCGGTACAACATTAAAACAAAGTATCATAAGGATTCTTGACAGGCTGAACCCAAAAAAAATAATTATTGTTTCATCGGCTCCGCAAATCCGCTATCCTGATTGTTACGGAATTGATATGGCTAAACTCGGCGATTTCGTTGCTTTCCAGGCTGCAATTATGCTGCTTAAAGAAAGAAATCAGGAAAAAATAATTGATGAAGTTTATAAAAAAGCAAAATCACAGGAGAAATTTCCGAAAGAGAAAATAAAAAATGCTGTAAAACAAATTTATGAACCGTTTACTGCTGAAGAAATTTCACAAAAAATTACAGAAATAGTAAAACCCGAAAATCTGAAAGCCGAATTGCAGATTATTTACCAGTCTATAGAAAATTTGCATCTGGCTTCACCCAACAATCAGGGCGACTGGTATTTTACGGGTGAGTATCCTACACCCGGCGGTAATAAAGTTGTAAACCGTTCTTTTATAAATTATATTGAAGGTAGAAATGAAAGAGCGTATTAAATTAATAACTAATAATGAATAATTAATAATTTGTGATTTCCTATGACTACAATGGTTAATTATTCGATGGTGTCTTTTCGTCTTGGTGGCATAAAAAATGTAGGCAAATAGAAAATTTATCAACTGTTTTTTTAATACAATATCTAAAAAAACATATAAAGAAATCCATATGTGTTATTTGGGCTGCTGCTTGTTTTTTGCTGATTGCTGAGCTTTCCTGAACACTCTCATGAAATTTCCTCCCCATATTTTTTCAATATCTTTTTCGGTATAGCCGCGTCTTAATAATTCCATTGTGATATTTTTCATTTCACTAACATCGTAACAGTTTTCAACACCGCCGCCACCGTCAAAGTCAGTGCCTATGCCCACATAATCCACACCTACAAGTTTTACAACATGGTCAATATGGTCAACAACATCTGAAACTCTTGCCATTTTAACAGGGTACTTTTTATTTATTTCGCATTGTTCCTTCAGCATTTTCCTTTTTTCAACATCCGGCATATCAATAAAATCTTCATATTTTTTTCTCAGCAATGCTCTCATGCTGTCTCTTAATTTGTTTGGTTCTGATTTTTTCAGAAAGGAACTTAAAATGCAAATTTGAATAACACCGCCTTTTTCGGCAAGCTTCTTTATCATCTCATCGCTCAAATTTCTGGGATGGTCACAAATTGCTTTTGCGCAGGAATGTGAAGCAAAAACAGGTGCACCGGAACATTCCAATACATCGTATAAACTTTTATCCGACATATGCGAAACGTCTATCAGCATTCCCAAACGATTCATTTCTCTCACAACTTCTTTTCCGAATTCCGTCAAACCTGTATCTTCGGTTGTATCGGTTGAAGAACTGCATATGTCGTTATTGGAACCATGACATAATGTAATATATCTTGCCCCGAGGTCATAAAACTTTTTTATCAGCGATAAATCGTTACCAACCGGATAGCCGTTTTCCATTCCGATGTAAACAGCACGCTTTCCATCTTTCTTGATTCTGTATGCATCATCGGGAGTATATGCAAGCTCCGCAACATCGGAATGTTTTTTTATTGCATTGTGAATTGATTCAAATTCTTTTATGGCTTTTTGTAACGCTTTTTTATTGGCTTCCGGATTTCTATCGCCCTGCCCTACAAATACACCCAAAAATACTGCGTCTAATCCACCTTCTTTCATTCTCGGGAAATCGACTTTACCTTCGCAATTTCTCGAATTATGCCGCTCGCCAATATCAAATTCGGGCAGTAATAGCCAGAAAGGAGTATCCGTGTGCGTGTCAATAGTTAAAATTCTTTCGTGGATTTCTGCTGCTTTTTTCTTTAATCTGTATTCATTGCATGAACTTGTAAGAATAATGCCACACAGAATAAATAATGAAATTTCCAGAATGTTTTTTCGCATTTTAAATTTTCTTTAACAAAATTATACGCTGATAAATTTACATATAATTTAATAAATTATGCGAATCAAGGGTTGAAATATAAAATTGCAATAAGTTCCGAAGGAACGAAATGTAAAAACACAGGACGCAGTCCTGCGAAAAATACAAATACATTATTAAGGGCTGAAAGCCCGAAATGTAGAATCAATGAATTTATTAAATGGCTTAACATTTCACCCTTTCAGGGCTTTGCCCCTCCCATCTGAATTAATCCGATAAAAATAAATAAAAAAATCAACTCTTGGTTCGCATTAATTTTATAAAACACAGCCGTATTTAATAAATTTTATTGTAAAACTATGGCATAAAGCTTGTAGTTGACTATTTTAAAAGAATTATTTATCTTTGGAAAAAATATTTAACATATGAATAAACTTAAATCAGGCAAATTAATTGCAACAGTTCTTATTATTTTTTCGGGTATTGTTTTCAGCAGTTTTCTCAATTACCCGTCAACCGATAAACCCAAAACAGGAACCGAAATAGGTAACATGGCGCCCGAGTTAAAATTTGCAGGAGTCGACGGAAAAATATTATCTCTTTATTCATTAAAGGGAAAAATAGTACTGGTCGATTTCTGGGCATCGTGGTGCAGACCTTGTCGTATGGAAAATCCCTCTTTAGTTGAAGCATACAACAAATACAAAGGCAAGAAATATAAAAACGCCAAAGGTTTTGAAATATTCAGCGTTTCACTTGACCAGGATAAAAATGCATGGATTGCAACTATTAAAAGTGATGGACTTGTTTGGCAGTATCATGTTAGCGATTTAAAAGGCTGGTATTCCGAAGCAGCAAGAATTTATGGGGTAGGCTCAATTCCTATGAATTTCCTTCTAAATGAAAAAGGAATAATTATTGCAAAAGGCTTGCGCGGCGGGGCTTTGGAATATGAACTAAGCAAACTTGTTAAATAAAGTTTAGAGTTTAGAGTTTAGAGTTTTCAGTTGAAAATCTGGATCAGCCTATAAAGTAAATTAATTTGAAATAAAACCCGTTAGGGTTTAAATATTGGTAGCCCCGTGCTTCAGCACGGGGTGAAAAAATCAACGTATTAAGCGTCGCAACCAAAAAATTACTAATTGTTAAAATGGTTAATGCGACGCGAAGTGGAAAGTTTCTTAAACAGATAATAATTATAATTAAACATATTATGATATTAAGATTTTTCATTATTCTGATTTTTTTAATTTCCTCTGTATTTGGTGCAATTGCCCAGGATATTGATTTTGCGAAAAAGATAATTGACACTCTTTGCTCCCCTTCAATGTATGGCAGAGGCTTCATAAATGAAGGCGATAAAATTGCCGCAAATTATATCAAAGACAGATATAACGAAATTAAATTAAAACCTTTTAATGATGACTATTTTCAATACTTCAATGTTTCACTTAATGTTCTGCCAAAAAGAGTGTATTTTAGAATAAACAATAAAGAACTTGTTCCTGCTGTTGATTATCTTGTTTCATCGGCTTCGGCGACAACAAAAGGAACATTTAAAGCTGTTTTATTAAATAAAGATGTGATTTCAAACGAACAGGAATTTGAAAAATTCAGGAATAATAATTTTTATGACAAGGTTTTGATTATTGACAGAAAAGACGTTAAAGACACCATTCAAATGGAACTTTTTGATGCTTTGAAATATTATAATATTTTTAAAGCAAAAGGAATTGTAAACATAGTTGATGGCAGGTTATCCTGGCGGCTTTCCGATGCAATTCAGGAAAATAATTATTTTATAATAAATCTATCGAGAGAAAAATATAACGATACAATTAAAGAAGTTACCGTTGATATTAACGGCAGCTTTTACAAAAATTATAAAACACAAAACCTGATCGGCTATATTCCAGGAAAGTCAAAACCCGATTCATTCGTTGTATTTACAGCTCATTATGACCATCTGGGGCAAATGGGCGAAAAAATATATTTTCCCGGTGCCAACGATAATGCTTGCGGAGTTGCATTATTGCTCGATCTGGCAAAGTTTTATTCAAAACCAGAAAATCAACAGGAATTTTCCGTTGCCTTTATAATGGCAGGAAGCGAAGAAAGCGGATTGTTAGGTTCAAAATATTTTTGCGAAAACCCTTTGTTCCCGCTTGATAAAATAAAATTCCTGATTAATCTTGATGTTATTGGAACAGGCGAAGATGGAATGACAGTTGTTAACGGAACAAAATTTGAAAATGAATTTAATAAATTTGTTAAAATTAATGATGAAAAGAAATATTTTAAAGTCATCAATAAACGCGGAGAATCACAAAACAGCGACCATCATTATTTTTATAAAAAAGGAGTAAAAGCAATATTTATTTATACGACGGGCGGAAAAGTTGAAGGGCACAGCATTAACGACACTCCCAAGAATCTGCCTATGACTAAATATAATGAGCTTTTTAAAATTGTAACCGAAGTCGTTTCTACTTTCTGATAATTTTTTTTATGCCAAAGCTATTTATAGTTCCCACACCTATCGGAAACCTCGAAGATATAACCCTAAGGGCAATACGTATCCTGAAGGAAACGGACTTGATACTGGCCGAAGATACAAGAAATACAGGCAAATTACTTAAACATTATAATATTGAAACAAAACTTTTTTCACATCATAAATTCAATGAACATAAAACCGTAAAATCAATTGCAGAAAGAATTTTAAACGGAGAAAATATTGCTTTGGTAACCGATGCGGGAACACCTTCAATTTCTGACCCTGGTTTTTTGCTAATAAGAGAATGCATAAGATTAGGAATTGATGTGGAATGTTTGCCCGGGGCAACTGCTTTTGTCCCTGCACTCGTAAATTCCGGCTTGCCTTCCGATAATTTTTGCTTCGAAGGGTTTTTACCTCATAAAAAGGGTAGACAAACCAAATTGCAAAGTCTTGTAAATGAAAGCCGTACAATGATTTTTTATGAATCTCCTTTCCGTATTATTAAAACATTGGAGGACTTCAGTAAATACTTTGGCGGCGAACGTAAAGCGTCGGTTTCCAGGGAGTTAACCAAGGTTTATGAGGAAACTACAAGGGGAACAATTCTGCAACTCATTGATTACTACAAAAATAAGTCATCAATTAAGGGTGAAATAGTTGTTATTGTTGAAGGCAACAAAGAATGAATTTTTTTTATTCCAAAACCTTTCATACTTTTGAGTAACAAGTTCAGGGGACTTTAAAGGATTTTTCTAACTCAAAAATAAATTTTGGAAAATCTTCCGTGCAGTAATCTTGTGAAATAATTTATAGTGGTCAAACCGGCTTCAGATAAAAAGAAAGAAAATTATAGCTGCAGTAACAGGCATCTTAGAATTTGTTTAAAAATTTAATCCATATTTTATTAATTAATTTATTTTTATCGGATATGTTTCACGCAAAGACCGCTGAGTTAAATTCCGCAGAGACCGCAAAGTATATCTTTTCTTTGCGTCTCCTTGGCGTTATCTCTTTGCGAACTTTGCGAGAAATATTTTTTAATGAATTTTAAACATTCTCTTAAATTTTTCTGAGCTCTATCAGGTAATTAGTGAATAAGAAAAACAATAAAATTAAAATATATGAGTGGTAAAACATTTGCCGAAAAAATTCTCGGTGCAGATAAAGGAAGCATCGTTTTTAAAAAACCTGATATTGTGCTGTCGCACGACAACACAGCAAGCATTAAAGCAACATTTGCCAAAATGGGAGGCGACAAAATTGCTAATCCCGACCAGCTGTTGATAGTTCTCGACCATAATGCACCTCCCACAAATGCAAAACTTGCAAATGATTATCAGAAAATCAGAGAAATTGTAAAATCGCAGGGAATAAAAAAGTTTTATGATGCCGGAAAAGGAATTTGCCATCAGATAATGGCAAATCATGCAAAGCCGAAAATGCTAATTGTTGGCAGTGACAGTCATACATGCACTGCCGGAGCTTTTAATGCTTTTGCTGCTGGCATTGACCGTACCGAAACTGCAGGACTATGGAAGCAGGGAGAAACATGGTTCAGGGTTCCCGAATCAATTAAAATAACTTTAAAAGGAAGATTAAGCAAAAACGTCTTCGCAAAAGACCTTGCATTATGGATAATCGGAATGCTTGGTGCAAGCGGCGCCGATTACATGTCGGTAGAATACCACGGCGATGGCGTAAGATCGCTTTCCATTTCCGACAGGATGACAATTGCAAATCTTGCTTCCGAAATGGGAGCCAAGAATGCCGTCTTTCCTGCTGATGAAGTGCTTTTTAAATTTTATGGAAAAAAACTTGAAGGAATATGGGCTGACGATGATGCCGAATATTTTAAAGAATATGAAATAAATCTTAATGAAATATTTCCTGTGGTTTCTGCTCCTCACAATGTTGATAATGTTAAAGCTGTATCGCAGGTTGAAGGAACAAAAATACAGCAGGCAGTTATCGGAACCTGCACAAACGGAAGAATTGAAGACATAAGAATAGCATCAAGAATACTAGGAACTAAAAAGATTCCGGAAGGATTACAATTACTCGTTATTCCTGCTTCGCAGAAAATATACAGGCAGGCAATGGAAGAGGGCTTGCTTCAGAAACTTGCAAAAGCGGGAGCAAACATACTCACTCCTTCCTGCGGTCCATGTCTTGGTACAGGACAAGGAATTCCTGCCGATGGTTTTAATGTTATTTCTACTGCCAACCGTAATTTCCTCGGCAGAATGGGAAATGACAAAGCAAATATTTTTCTTGCATCACCGGCAACGGTTGCTTTTTCGGTATTGAAAGGCGAAATCACCGACCCGCGTGGAATTAAAGCGAAAGATAAATTTCCATTTTCACACGAACAAAGCAAAACAATTTCAATTAAAAAGGGTGAAAACCGAAAAACAGGAAACGTATGGAATTATGCCGACATTAATGATCTCAACACCGACCAGATGTTTGCGGGAAATCTCACATACAATATAAACAGTTCCGAAGGCGATAAAATAATGCCTTATTTATTCAAAGGATTTGATGATGGTTTTTCTGATAATCTTAAAAAAGATGATATCATCATTGCAGGTGCTAACTTTGGCTGTGGAAGTTCACGCGAACATCCTTCCGTAGGTTTGGCTTTTGCAGGAGTGAAAGCTGTAATATGCAAATCCGTGAACAGAATATTTTACCGTTCTTCCGTAAATCAGGGACTTCCCATTATTGTTTTACCCGAAGCGGTTAGCAGTTACAAACAAAACGATATTGTTGATGTTGATTTTTCAAAAGGCATTGTGAAAATTAATGATAAGGAATTCAAATTTACTCCTCTCCCTTCAAAACTTGTAGGTATCTTCAAAGCAAAAGGATTGGTGAATTGGGTGAAGAATAATGCCTGATTAGTTGCAGCTTTTGTAGTAGTTGGAATATAAAAAACTTCATTATTCGACATTCGATATTCATTATTCATTATTTTTTCAACCGAATACTTAAAAGTTACTGCCGTATTCTAAAAAGAAGTTGACTTTCAGTGATTTTTTTACTAAATTTATGGTATATTAAATAAACAATAATTAAAGAACTATGAAAAAAATAACTTATACTCTCATATGCCTTCTGTTTTTAAATGCAACATTAGTTGCCCAGTGGACAAAGCAAACAACCGGAGTAACATGCAAATTGAATTCCGTGTGCTTTACCAATGCAAATACAGGCTATGCCGTGGGTGATTACGGAACAATTCTAAAAACTACAAATGGAGGTAATAATTGGACAATTCAAACAGTAGGTGATAGTACATCTTCTTTACAGTCTGTCTGTTTCCCAAGTTCCAATATTGGTTTTATTGTTGGATGGGGATGTAACGAAAGAATATTTAAAACTACTAATGGGGGAGCAAGCTGGATATCTATAAGTAATAATTGTGCTCTTCTTGCTGAGCATTTTGTAAATACAAATGTTGGTTATATTGTAGGTAATGGTGTATTCAAAACTACTGATGGAGGAAATAACTGGATACAAAAAGGAGGTAATCAAATAAGTGTAACATCATTCGCTGTCTTCTTTACAAATTCAAATTGTGGCTATGTGGCTGCACAGGGTCCTGGAATATACAAAACCACTGATGGAGGGGACAATTGGTATCATAATAATTTAACGGGTTGGTTTTTTTCATTTTACTTTACCGATGAAAATACAGGATATGCTGTTGGTGATGGAGGAGAAATTGTTAAAACTACAAACGGAGGTATCAACTGGATAAATCAAACAAGCGGAACAACCATTCCCTTGAGATCTGTTTGCTTTATCGATGCCAATATTGGATACGTTATTGGCTGGGATGGAATAATTATTAAAACAACTAATGGTGGAGTGAACTGGACTACACAAATAAGCGGAATAATGGATAAATTACATTCTGTTTTCTTTGTTGATGCAAACACAGGGTACACTGTTGGGGATGGTGGTGTAATTTTGAAAACTACAAACGGTGGGCAATGGGTAGAAGAAAAAAACAAAGAAGATATTTTTAGTGTTTTTCCAAACCCTGCAACAAATAATTTAACAATAGAAATTCCGCAGTCAACAACTGAAAACACAGTTATAATTTTTAATATAAACGGACAGGAACAGATAAAACAAAAAATTACTGAAAGCAAAACACAAATAGATGTAGGCAACCTGACAAACGGAGTTTATTTCATAAAAGTTACTAATGAAAAAGGAGTGAGCGTGAAAAAAATTATAAAAAATGAATAATAAACGAAAAACATTCCGACGAACTTCACTATCCCAACAGGTTCAGCAATAAAATATCCAATTCTTCCTAATGTCAAATTACCAATGACTATTGGCTTCAAAATGAGTTTGCAGTTTCCAAAAATAATCTTAACTTTGCAGCCCATTTAGTTTAAAAGAATAAAAACAATTCGGTCATGTTAAACAATGTAAAAATATTTTCCTGCAGATCCTCAAAAGTTTTAGGTGAAAAAATTTCTTTGTGTTTTGGGCAGAACCCTGGAAATATAGATTTTCAGGAGTTTAAAGATGGAGAATGCCGGCCGGCTTTTGAAGAAACGGTAAGAGGCAAAAAGTTGTATATAGTTCAATCAACTAATCCGCCTGCCGATAATCTTTTTGAACTTCTGCTTGTTGTTGATGCAGCGAAAAGAGCGTCTGCCGTGGAAATCGTGGCGGTTATTCCTTATTTCGGTTATGCAAGGCAGGACAGAAAAGACAGACCGAGAGTGCCGATTAGTTCAAAACTTGTTACGAATTTACTCACAGCAGCAGGTGTTACTAGAGTCATCACAATGGATTTACACGCCGACCAGATACAAGGATTTTTTGATGTACCGGTTGACCATTTATATGCATCGGCAATATTTTTGCCCGATATAATAAAACTTAATTTACCGAACCCGACAATGGCATCGCCCGATGTTGGCGGAACAAGAAGAGCCGTTGCTTATGCAAAAGTGCTGAAAGTTGATTTTGCATTGATATATAAGCAAAGAGCAAAGCCTAATGTTATCGAGAAAATGATACCAATTGGTGAAATAGAAGGAAAAGATATAATAATGATTGATGATATTATTGATACCGGCGGAACAATAACCAAAGCTACTGAAGTATTTTTTGATCATGGAGCAAGATCAGTGAGAGCTTATTGCACTCATCCGGTACTTTCGGGAGATGCTTATGAGAAAATCCAGAGTTCAAAACTTACAGAAATGGTGGTTTGCGATACATTGCCTTTGAAGGGGAAATGCAGTAAAATAAGAGTTTTATCCGTTGCCAACCTTTTTGCCGATGTAATTAAGAACATTGAAAAAAATGAATCTATAAGTGCGCATTTTGCATTTTAAAACGAGTATTAATTTTTAATTATTTATAAATCTAAAACTTAAAAAACAATGAAATCAGTATCTATTAGCGGTTCTCCTCGTGAGAACGTAGGGAAAAAAGATGCTAAGGCATTAAGAAATCAGGGAAGTATCCCTTGTGTATTGTATGGAGGCAAAGAACAGGTTCATTTTTCAGCAGATGAAAAAGAACTAAAGAAAATTGTTTATAATCCAAATACATACTCAGTTGATTTAAATATCGGCGGAAATAAATACAATGCAATAATGCAGGATATACAATTCCATCCTGTTTCCGATAAAATGCTACATGTCGACTTTAAGGAAATCATTCCGGGAAAACCTCTCATAACATATTTGCCGGTGAGAAACCACGGTGTTCCTAAAGGTGTATTAAGTGGAGGGCGGCTTATTACAAATTACAGAAAAGTAAAAGTTAAAGCACTACCCGAACATATGCCCGACGGCATTGACTTGGAAATTGAAGACCTTGACATAGGCGATTCCATAAAAGTTTCGGATTTGAAAGTAGAAAATGTTACTTTTCTTGACACTAAAACTGACCTTGTGACAGGTGTGAGAGTTACACGAATTGTTGTTGAAGAAACACCTGTTGAAGCAGTTGTTGAAGGTGCTGTTGAAGGTGCTGTTCCCGGTGCTCCCGGTGCTCCCGGCGCTCCCGGTGTTCCAATCACTCCCGGTGCTCCAGGTGCTGCTGCTCCCGGTGCTCGCGGTGCTGCTCCCGGTGCCCCCGGCGCTGCTCCCGGCGCTGCCACACCACCACCCGCAGCCGATAAGGATAAAGGCAAAGACAAAGGAAAAGGAAAGAAATAAATGTAAAATAATATATTTTAAAAAGCTGCCGGAAAAATATTTTGGCAGCTTTTTTTGTTAGAAGATTTTTTAAAAAATTCTTTAATAAAAAAATAATTGTCGTAAATTGAAAAGATTCCATTTTTTTAAAAGATGGAATCTTTCGTTCTAATGAAACAATTCTTTTTATTAGAGTTTTCTCTTTAATCCAACTTCACTAACCTTTTCGAAAATACTTTGTTTCCTGATGTTATCTTTACAAAATATATTCCACTTACGAAATTTTTTATACTTATTATATTTTTACTGCCATTGATTTGTTTTGTTAAAACCAACTTTCCTGAGCAATCATAAATGCTTATCAAATCACTTTTTTCTGCATCTTTCAGTTCAACGGTTATTTCATTATCAGCAGGATTTGGATAAAGTGAAAAATTTTCTTTTGAAAATTTATTTTTAATTTCTTTCACACCTGCATTACTTTGGCATGGTGAAACCAATGAATCGGAAAAATGTTTTCTCAGGGTATCTATTCGTTGCTTTACAGTTATTACCGAAGCATAATTATCGGTATCGTTAAAGTTTCTTGCAAAAACATAAGCTAAATCCACTTGTTGAACCGAGTTTGACTGAAAAGTAAACGGACCCATACTTCCTAAACCTCTTCTGTCGTAAGGCACATTGCCTAAAGTTTCTTCATACCAATCATTAGGGTTACAATTGGGAGTTTTGCCTCCTGTCCCCCAATGGTATGGATCGGAATCACAGGGATATATAAAATTAGTTTCCGGTCCGCAAGTGCCATCGTGTCCGTCGCCTCCATATTGCATTCTAATACTCTCTCTCCAGTATCCTTTTAAATAATTATAATACTCGGCAGCATTTACAGGATCACCTATAGGAGCTGATGTATTATTAAAACTAAAAAATCCGCATAAACCTAATCTTTCGTTATCAATAATACTATCACCAAAACCATTACCATTAATGCCATTCCATGCGGGATCGCTGATTGAAGGTAAATTATTATAATCCCATTTATCATCTTTACCGTTAGGATCCATATAAGGACCTGCTAAAACAACTACTGCTTCTGCTGGTGGTGGTTTATCGTATGCTAATTGCCCGCCTGCTGGAGTATCCTGATTATCGCCATTATAACCAAAAAAACTTCCTCTTTGAACATCGCAGCCTATATAGTCGTCATAAGCTCCCCCAATATCAAAGTCAACCCAATGCCCGATATAAGTATCATGGTAAGTATTTGAAGAACGGTTAAATATTTTGTAATTAAGAAAAATTGTATTGTGGTAAACGGAATCCAAACAACTGTATGCATAAGCCATACAATGAATTTCAATTCTAAGCTTATTCCCTTTGCTTTCGGAATGAACCTTTCTATCATCATTAATGATATAAAATATTGCCTGGTCGCCCAATATTAAAGGATAATCGCCAGCCATAGGATTATAATATCCATCGCCATCAAAATCAAAATAAGGTGCAAGATCTTGCGCCTGTCCGAGTATTGTATTGCCATTTCCGGGCCATGTGGCAATTGCATCAATGGGAATATAACCCGGCTTACCATAGTTTGCTTTGTGGTAATCAATATCTGTAATATTTAATTTCCATGCTTTATTCCATGTAACATCATAGGCAGAATCGTAAGTATCCGAAACTGGTCCCTGAAAAAAATCACCTCCAACTTGCCGATACCTTTCTGCGGCACAATGAAGAGTATCCACACTATCAAGTCCTGCAAGCCATAGAGTAGATGTAAAGACAGTATGATGATTGCTGCCTTTTGGAACTTCAAATCTCGGATGTCCTATGAAATCCCAGAACAAATTATTATTTGAATTTATTCTTGCATTAACATTATTAATGTCTAAATTTTCAAAAGCCACATTCTGCGACATCGAGGGGCTTGCAGTAATCATCAAATACAGTAAACAAAGTTTGAGTATAATTTTTTTCATATATTTATTTTTTAAAGATTAGTTTTTCATTTATATAAAAATAATTAATGAAAACCCCGATTAAAAGCGCAAATCAGTTTTCGGCAGTGGAGAATAAGTTAACGGGAAATGAATAAAATTTAAAATTGGCGGTAAATAATCATTGATTTTTTGTAATTTTATATTTTCAGAGACGCTGATTTGTTATGAAAATTATGAAAAGACATAGGTTAAAATCATAAATAATCATTAGTTTTCTGCGATAATCCGCGTCTGTTTTTAATGAAGCAATAAAAAATGGATAATCTTCCACCCCTTGCCGAACGTTTGCGTCCCGATACTCTTGAAAAATTTATCGGACAAAAGCATATTGTCGGCGAAGGAGCTATTTTGCAGAAATCAATACTGTCGGGCAATATTCCTTCAATGATTTTCTGGGGACCTCCGGGTGTCGGCAAAACTACACTCGCTTATATTATTTCTAAAATGTTGAGTCGTCCTTTTCATACTTTAAGTGCAATAAGTTCCGGTGTTAAAGATATTCGTGAAGTCATTGAAACGGCAAAGACAGATAAAAACTCAATTTTATTTATTGATGAAATACATCGCTTTAATAAAGCACAACAGGATTCATTGCTCGGAGCTGTTGAAAAAGGTATAATTACCCTGATAGGTGCAACAACCGAAAATCCTTCTTTTGAAGTGATATCGCCACTTTTATCGCGCTGCCAGGTTTATATTCTTAAATCTCTTGAAAAAGATGATTTGCTGAAATTACTCGAAACTGGGATTACCGAAGAGGAAGAAAAAAAGAATAAGAAAATAAAGATTGAAGAACACGAAGCATTATTGCGCCTTTCAGGAGGTGATGCCAGAAAACTTTTAAATGCTCTTGAACTTGTTGTTAATTCCGAAAATGCAAAAGAAATTATTGTTACAAATGAAAAGGTATTGAAATATGTTCAGCAGAATATTGCATTGTACGATAAAGGTGGCGAACAACATTACGATATTATTTCGGCATTCATAAAATCAATGAGAGGCAGCGACCCCAATGCTGCGGTTTATTATCTTGCAAGGATGATTGAGGGTGGGGAAGACCCGAAATTTATTGCACGCAGAATGCTGATACTTGCTTCGGAAGATATAGGAAACGCAAACCCTAATGCACTTTTACTTGCAAATAATTGCTTTCAGGCAGTTGATGTAATCGGTTATCCAGAATGCGAACTCATACTTTCGCAAACGGCAATTTATCTTGCCTCTTCACCGAAGAGCAACGCTTCATATCTGGCAATTCTCGAAGCAAAAAGAGCATGCAATGAAACCGGCGATTTGCCTGTGCCTCTTCATATCCGCAATGCTCCCACAAACCTAATGAAAGATATCGGTTACGGAAAAAATTATAAATATGCCCACGATTTTGACAACAACTTTGCAACTCAGGAATTTCTGCCCGAAAAAATAAAAGGAAAGAAATTTTATGATCCTCAGAAAAATCCGCGCGAAAATGAAATCAGAGAGAGATTAAAGAAACTGTGGAAAGAGAAATACGGATATTAAAAAAAAGCTTCGAGCTGATAGCTCCGAGCCATGAGCAAAGAAAGTAGGTATAAGCGAAAAACGTATAACTCTGAA